>JAIOQJ010000424.1 GCA_021413475.1 Planctomycetota bacterium
AATGGGAATACGCCTGCCGGGCGGGAACGCAGACGCCCTACCAGTACGGCAAGACCCTCACGACGCAGCAAGCGAGGTTTAACATCGCCACGGGACCTAGCCCTGTGGGTTCCTTCGAAGCGAACGCCATCGGGCTCTATGACATGCACGGAAATGTCACTGAATGGTGTGAGGACTTTTTCGGCCCTTATACCGTGGCCCCGAAGGACGGCACGGCCCAAAAGGTCAAAACGGCGGAGGAATTTCGTGTTCTTCGCGGCGGCAATTGGGGCGACATGGTGTTGGCCTGCCGTTCGGCTTATCGCATTTACCATCTGCCGGACTTTCGCACCACCAACATCCACGGATTTCGCGTAGCCCTCGATCAGGACGAGCCCATTGAGGTCAAGAAGGCGGACGCAGCCCCGCCAACGGTCGTTAAAGGCGACGAGATGTCCTACGACCTTGGCAACGGCGTGAAGTTAGAGATAGTCAAGATCAACGCCAAGGGGAAAAAGTTCCTGATGGGTTCGCCAGAAGAAGAGCCGGATCGTAATCCCGACGAAAATAAATTCGACGCCGAGGAACAGCACGAAGTGACATTCGGCCACGACTTTCACATAGGAAAATATGAGGTGACTCAGAGCCAGTATCAGGCGATCATGGGGCACAATCCCTCCACGTCTGCAAACAATCCGCTGCACCCGGTCGACTCGGTTTCGTGGAATGACGTTCAAGACTTCCTGAAAAAGTTGAACGAGAAATTCAAAGAACGCAAAATCGATTTTCGCTTGCCGACCGAAGCGGAATGGGAATACGCTTGCCGGGCTGGGACGACGACGCCGTACTATTTCGGCAAGACGTTGACCAAGGCGCAAGCGAACTTTGACGAATCATCCACAAAGCCAGTCGGCACTTTCGAAGCAAATGCTTTTGGCCTGTACGACATGCACGGCAATGTTTGTGAATGGTGCGCGGACTGGTTCGGCCCCTACAGCGATGCGCCGAAGGACGGCACGGCGCAAAGTAGCAAGCAGGCAGGCGATCTTCGTGTTTTGCGCGGCGGGCTCTGGAGTTACATTCCCAATAGATGCCGCTCGGCATATCGCGGTTATATCGCGCCTGATGACCGCAAGCTCAGCGTCATTGGATTTCGCGTCGTTGTCACCACAAGCGAAGATGCCAAGAAAGCGGAACCATTGCCGTGACTTCTACGCTGACCCATTCCGGCAATATGCGCCGTCACGCGAGTCTCCGGAAACCCTCCGACTCGCGGCTAAACTGATTAGCCGTGAGTCGGAGGGTTTCCGGAGACTCGCGCGGACGTGTTAAGTCACTCTTTCTTCGGTTCCGTCTGCTTCCCCTCTGACGCCTTCGTCAGCACAAACACGTCGGCCCCCTGAGTGAAATCGAACAACGACGGTTGCTGGGCCACTGTTTGCTTCTGGCCCAGTTTTCGCAGCGGGCGGCCGGTGACGCTCGTTGCTTGTACTTTTCCGTTGGCGATTGCCTCCGTCAATTCCGGCACGCGGCGGACGCCGTAGCGGAGCCATTCTCCCAGGGTGATCTGTTTGTCGGCCGGTTCGAAGTCGGCACGTCCGTCGCCCAGGCCATCGCGGCAGAGGGCGTAGGTTAATAGGCCGTGGCCGATGCGGGCATCTTCGAAGGCCACGTCATCCGCCTGGCTAGCAGCCAGGATCCGCATTCGCTTGTCGTAGGCCAATTGCCCCAACCCTCGGCTGCCCATTGGACCGGGCTTGAAGCCATCTTGCTCGACGCTCCCGGCCGAATGGCAGGCATCGACGATCATCACCATCTCGCCAGCATCGACCCCGCGCAGCCATTTGGAGAGTTCATCCGTGGAGATCGAGCGTTGCAGAAGTTCGTCGGTGATCTGCCCCTTGTGTCCGGTGCCAATATCCGAGGGGAGCAGATAGAAACGGCCGTCGGTGCCGTTGTGTCCATGACTACTGAAAGTGAGGACGACCACATCCTCCGGCCGAGCTTCGCGCACATCGGCCGCGGCGGGAATCGATTTCAGCCGTTCTTGATCGACTTTCTGCCCCGCGAGAAGTGCCAAGACGGTTTGGATATTTCCCTTGGTCGCGGCGTTTTCGGCAACCATCCGCTCTTCCGATATCAAGGGAACGACGACCACGCGGTCAAAGCGATCCGACCGCTTCAATGTTTCACCTAGAGACGCGGCCATGGCCCGAGCGTCGGCTGCGGCGAAACGGAGATTCAGCTTCGAGTCATCAAAAATGTTCACGCCGACACACATCACATAGGCCGTCCCCTTGCGGGGCGTAAGATTCTCGGGGAGCGGGTGCTTTAACCGATGCGTCTCACTCTTGACCCGATCGACGTTGAACGCATACGCGGAGAACTCAACTTCCTTTTGTCCAGTTTGCCTTGGCAGGCGAACGCGTCCGAACGTCACGGCGGCCTGGCCGGTCTTGGCGTCGAGTTTCACTTCGCCATCCTCGGTCGGGTGTCGCACCACCAGCCGGCCATCGCGGAACAAGTGCAGATCAAACACGCCGCTTTGAAGAGTGACCGGACCATTGGGGCGCGAGAAGGTTCCCGATCGGCCGGTGACTTCAACGGTCACGCTCACTTCGTCGGGATGATCCTTCACTGAAACGACCTTCGTGATTTTGATCTCCGGCTGGACGCGATTCAACTCGGCGACGGACCGAATGGCCTTGAATTGTTCGCCCGCCAGGATGCGGTGGAGCAACTTCGGTTCGTAGTAGTCGCGCATGAACGTGTCGATCGAAAGAGGCGTCAGCGGATCATCGGGCATCACCCAGTGAAGGCCTCTGGTGCCCTCCAACCGATCGGCATCGAAGCGCCCGTCGGGAGTGACCGCTACCCACGAACCGTCCTGAAGGCTGACGAGCGAACAGATGTCTTGGCCGTCCAACACTTTGATCATCCGGGTCGTCGAACCGCTCGAAAGCAGGGCGAGTTTGCCGTCCGGCCGAAAAGTCACGGACGAGTTGCCGCGCATGGCGAGCTTGTGGATCTGTTTGCCGCTGGTGGCATCCCAGATGCGCGTCACCTCGGTCCCGCCGGTGATGACGAACTTGCCATCCGGCGAAAAGACCACGCGCTGGATCATCTCCGAATCGCCGGCCAGGATGTCGCCGCGCAAGACGAGAAGCTCTTCGCCCTTGGCCGCATCCCAGATGCGGGCGGTGTGGTCGATGCTGCCGGTGATGACTCGCTTGCCGTCGGCTGAGAAGGAGATTGAGGTGATCCGCGAGGCATGGCCCTCCATCGACCAGAGTTGCTTGCCGTTGGCCGCATCCCAGACGCGGGTGGTCTTGTCGCTGCTCCCGGTGGCGATTTGCTTGCCGTCGGGCGAGAAAGCGAGGGCGGTGATCCCTTCTGTGTGGCCGTTGAACTGGCGAATCTCTTCACCCGTGTTGGCATTCCATAATCGTGCGTCCTTATCCGACGATTCCCGCCCAAGGGAAGGCCGGCCATCGGTGAAGGTTCCTTGAGCACTGACTGTGAGAATTTGCTCACCATCGGGAGAGAAGACCGCTTCAGCGGGGGAAGTAAATCCTTTGAGCCGACAGAGTTCGCGGCCGGTCGTCAGGTCCCAGATCTGGGTAAGGTGCCCTTCACGTTGCCCCGCGTTTCCGCTCACGGCGAACAGTTTTCTACCATCCAGAGAAAAGCCAGCGGAGCATACTTCGTTCGCGTTCCCCTGTTCATGGGGGCCCTTGAACTGACGCAATTCCCGACCGGCCGCAACATCCCACACGCGCGCGATCGGTCCTGAGTTCCAGGTCTGGTCGAAGGTCAGCATCAGCTTGCCATCGGCGGAAGCGATTGGTGCCCACAGCCCTTCGTAACCCTTGAATTCACGAACCTTTTGTTTGGTCGCGGCATCCCACAGCGTCACCACGCCGCCGTCGTTGAGCACGCCACCGCTGGTCAGGACATACTTGCCGTCTTTCGAAAGAGCCGCGGCCTGGCCGCAGGCATCCCGATCTTCGATCCGCCGCAATCTTTTGCCTGACGTCGCGTCCAAAAAGGAAACGCCGTCGCTGTCGACGTACAGAATTTCCTTCCCATTCGAGGAAAACGCGACGTCCCTGGCGGGCGAGCCGCTGAAGCCGCCGCCGTCACCCTTCCCTGTTGGATCCGCCGGCGGGCGCGGTGGGGCGAAACCGTTGGACGTGAGGCTTTTGATTTCCTTACCGTTGGAGGCATCCCACAGACGCGACGCTCCGAGGCCGTCGGTCGTGAGGATCTGCTTGCCATCGGCGGAGAACGCGCCGCGCACGCCGTTTTGATAGCCTTCCAGTTTGAAGAGTTCCTTGCCAGCAACCGCGTCCCAGAGTCGGCCGGTCTGGTCCTCGCTTCCCGTGAAGATTTGCTTGCCATCCGGCGAGAACGACGCCGAGATGATTGAGCCAGAATGGCCTTTGAGTTTGAAGAGTTCCTTGCCCGTGGCGGCGTTCCAGATCCGCGCGGTGTCGCCGCTGCCCGTGACGATCAGTTTGCCGTCGGCCGAAAAGCCCACGGTCTTCACGCGCTCCATCATGGAAAAGCCGCCTTTGTCCTCGACCGGCCACTTGAGAAGCAAGAGTTCCTTGCCGGTCACCACGTCCCACAGCCGGGCCGTCTGATCGTCGCCGCCCGTGAGCAAGCGCGTGCCGTCGGGAGAGAAGGCCACCGACGCGATCCAGAACCACGGTTCATCGCCGTCGGTCGTGACGGCCCCAGGGCCATGCCCCGCGAACGTGCGAATCTGCCGGCCGCTGGCCACATCCCACAACTGGCCGCGTGTGATCACGAGCTTGCCGTCCGGAGAAATGGCAAGAGCATCCGGTATGCCGGGCCGGCCTTGGAGAACGAGCCGTGGGCGGTTGCCGTCGGTCGGCGCTGGCGGTTTCTTCACATCCTCGGCGAAAGTGAATCCGGTCAGCCAGTAAACGAGAAGGGAAGCGAGAAGAAATGGAGAACGGCATCGGAACATGATCTCTCTCCGTGATCGGGGCGCGAGTGGGTGCGGTACTCGCCGATTATCATATCAGCCGTGATCGTCGGTAGAGTCAAAGTTCCCGGTGAATTGTCTCTTTCTTGAACAACACAAAGCCCGCCTTCAGGTAGTTCGGCAAAGCGGCTGGGTGGTCCAGATTGCAGGTGTGCAGCCAGAAACGTTTCGGCTCGTAGCTCCAGGCCTTGTCGATGGTCCATTGCAAGAACCATTTGCCGAGCCCCTGGCCGATGAATTCGGGCAGCAGGCCGAATTGGACCAATTCAACTTCAATCGGCTGCCGGCGATCTAACTCCGCGAAGCCGGCGGGCTTGCCGTTGACGTGCAAGACGTGCATCTCCATGCACGGGTCGTCGATGATTGCTGCCAATGCTTCGTCAGACATCTTGCGACGGCTCAGCCAGTGGTAATCCTTGCCGACGGCGTTATAGAGCGAGCGGTAGTACGGCACGGTGGGTGCGTGAATGTGTTGGACCGTCACGCCTTCGCGCGCTGCCGGTGGTGAAGCGGGCGGCGGGGTGAGCATTTCCAGATAGTAGACCGTGGCTTCGACTAGATCCATCTGATTTCTTCTCCGATGACACACGGGAAGACGTTCGGCAGCAAAGAGACTGTAGCCGCGTTCGCCAGAACGCGGGGCCTCTTTTGGCGTCATCCGCGTTCTGGCGAACGCGGCTGCGGCAGAATCATGCTTGTTACAATCATCCCGCAAACAAGCCCGTTACAGCGCATATAAAAACGTGGAGGCAGAAGGTCGGTACCAGCACAATAACTCCAAGCACTTTGATTGCAATCGGCCAACCGGGACGAGATGGAACGAATGCCGACACAACTGCCATAACGTCGAGCAAAATGACCCCCAATAACCACGGCAGTATTCGTTTACTAACGTAGGTATCGCATCCGAGTGCTTCGAATACATCTGGAGTTGGCCCAAACCGTTCGCGAAGCCGGTTGGCATAATCGGCGACGAGAAAATACGCGACCCAACTAGCGGCCGCGAGCGCGAGCGGGACGACTGACCAGAAATCCGATCGGCGTGGAAGCGACGGCCCTACCATATTAGAGCTTCTCCAACCCCGTCAACGTCCCGGTACTCGACCCGAACGAACCAATCTCCAAGCCGAGCCGTTGCAACATCGACACATAGAGATTGCAGAGCGGCCGGTTGCGTTGGGCGTCGAAGCCGAGATGCTGCCCGTGCTTGAAGCCGCCGCCAGCTAGGACTATCGGTAGGTTCCGGTTGCTGTGAGTGGTGCCGTCGTTCATGTTGCTGCCGAACAGGACCATCGTGCGGTCGAGGAGCGTGTCGTTGTTTTCGCGCGTCGTCTTGAGTTTCCCCAGCAGGCCGTGCAGGGCCTTGAACATCGCGGTCTCGAAGATACCGAGTTGCTCGATCGCCTCCGGGCGTTTGCTGTGATGCGATAGGCTGTGCCAGTCGTTTGTGACGCCCGGAACCTCCGGAATGATACCGGTGTACGAAACGTAGAGGGTGATCAGACGCGTCGAGTCGGTCTGCAACGCGAGATGCGAAAGATCGAAGAGAAGTTTCAGCCGGCCGATGATGTCGCCGGCGCTGGCGATGTCTCTGGGCGGCGGCACCGTGACCTTTGGCTTCGGCTTCTTGGCCCAGTCCTCGTTCATCACTAGTCGCTGTTCAAGTTCGCGGACCGAGGTGAAATAC
>JAIOQJ010000425.1 GCA_021413475.1 Planctomycetota bacterium
GAGCCGTTGCTGAAACGCCACCAGCGTCGCCATGTCCGCCATGCGAAAGCCGACGTGATTGAGCGGCCCACCAATCGGCCGCGGCGTCGGTTCCAACGACAACACGAGCGGCGGTTCGTTCAATTCGAACTTGGCGTAATCGCCACGCAGCTTGGCTGGCTCGCAATTGAAGAGCACCTTGTAAAAGGCCACCGAACGGGCGAGATCGTTCACGTTGAGCGACAGATGAAAGCGGATCGCGGGGGCAAGGTTGAGCGGCAGGGTCATGTCTTGATTCTCCTGGTTTCAGTTCGATCGGGTTGTCTTAGACTATCGTTGATCCGGCGTCATCGTCTTCGGACATTTTACTCTGACATAATGGCATGTCTTTGTGTGTCAGTCTTGTTTCGAGGGAACCTCTACCGGTTCCCGCGTAGTCGTGAACCAGGCCAGGAGAGCAAGCAGTCCACAGATCGGGACCAGCGCGTAAAAGAGCAGCGAGTAACTGCCGTATTGCTTCTTGCAGAATTCAAACACCACCGGCCCGAGGGCGCTGCTGAGCACCGTGAGCATCTGCGCCGCCCCCTGGATTTTGCCGAGGTGGCCGCCGCCGAAGGCTCGACTCCAGATGGAAAAGAACAACACGGTCACCATCCCACCGGCCACGCCCATCGTCACCGCGTAAGCGTACACCTCTTCAATGGTGCGAACCGACGGGAAATAGCAAAGCGACGCCGCGAGTACCGTCATGCTCACGGCCAGCAACCGGCCGAGCGGCCAACGCGTCGCCAGCCAACCCGTGGCCAAATTGCTCGCCAGGCCGACCATTGGAGAGATCATCGCGATCTTCAAATAGTCGTCGCGCGTGAAACCTCGCTCTTCAAGAATGAACTGATTGAACAACGAAATGCCCGAGGCGATTCCTCCGTAAAGCGACGTGGCGATGGCGAAGATCCAGAACGTGCGTGTCCGCAACGCCATTGCCAGTGTCGCGCTGGCGGTGCGCTCGGCAAGCGGGATGTGCTTTCCGTCTTCCGCCATCACCGACGCTCGCAGAAACCACGGCAATACAAACGCCCCGCCGATCAGGATCCAGCCCATCGCCGCCCACAGGGTTCGCCATTCAACCTCCGGAATTTTCCGGCAGGCCGCGAACGCCAGCATGAAGCCGACCGCCAGCGCGAACGAATAGACGCCATAGGAAAGCCCCGCCCGTCGGCCCTTGGAACGGCCGATGATCGATAGACTAATTACCGACAGAGAACTTTGCCCGAGCCCGCGCGTCAGCAAAATCATGACGAATAGCCCGATCGCGAACGACGTCGGCGATCCACTTCCGGGCAACATCACTTCGGCCACGCTCCAGCCGCGTTTCATGCCGGACATCGACACCACCACCGCGCCAAGGGCGAGCATAACGGCCATCAAAACGTAGCGGGCTCCGAAGCGATCGAGCAGCCAACCGCACGGTAGGCAGAAGAGCGCGCCGATCAGGGTGGCCCAGAGATTGATGTTGGCGTAGACCAGCGAATCGATCTGCAAGTCGCGCAACAGTGGCTTTGTAATGACTCCCAGGCCGTGCGTGCGGCCTGGGAGGGTCGCCACCATCACCAGGGCGGCAACAATCACGTGGACCCAAACGTAACGTGAGGAGAGCACCGGCCGCTCAGCGGAAGAAGGCATGAGGGGAATCCTGGTAGGAACTTTGCCGCCGTCGGCGCTGGAAGTCGGCGTAGTGCCAGGCGCGTAGGTCGCCGCCGTCGGATTGGGCGTTGTAGCTCAGAAACAACTGTCGGCGATCCTGGCTGGACAAATTGGCTTCCGAGCAATGCGGCGTGAAGCCGGTGAAGATGGCGATGTCCCCTGGTTCGAGTTCCAGGTCGATCCGCCGGGCGATGCCCATGTCGTCGGGAGAAAACTGGTGATACTCGCCGTTTTCGGGAGCCAGACAACCGTTGCGATGCATGCCGCTGTAAACGCGCGTGCAGCCGTTCGAGACGTCGGCCTCGTCGAGGGCGACGAGAACTGTCAGGAAACTCCGTGGGAAGCCCGGCCAGGAGATCCAATCCTGATGGATCCCGTAGCCGCGCGCGCCGGGCGGCTTGTAGATGAGCTTATCCTTGAACAGCGACGCCGGTTCGCCGTAGAGAGCATGAAGGACCGCGTATAGCTGCGCGTCGTGGGCCAACGACGCGGATGCCGGGCTGATATCGATGATCGGGTCAAATACTTCGAAGAGCGGCTCGCCGGTCTTGACGCTCGGCATGAACCGGCAGCGTAGATTGAGCGGATCAACCAGATCGGTCCGTCGCAGCAAATCGGCTTCGTCCAACACCGCTTCAATTCGCTCGTTGTCGAAGAATGATGGCAAAATTAGATAGCCATCCTCTCGATAAGAGCGGATCTGTTCTCCCGTGAGTGGGCAAGTGGAAAGGAGTAGATTCATGGCAGCCGAACTCATGCGAAGGGTTCAATAGTTTCCGTCGAATGTTTCGCAGCCGTTGATCGTCGAAATCGCCTTCCAGGTGTTTGGATCGACGGAGTTCGTCACGAATCGAACCGACCCGTCGCACATGACAACATTGACGCCGCCGCTATGCCGGCTGCGAGCGCCGCGCCAGGCGTTGGCGGTCGTTCCTCCGGTTCCGGCATAGCCGATGCAATCCGGCGACTTGCTGTTGGGCGTGTAGTGGTGATCGTACGAACCGCAGCGAATCTCGCCCTGGGCCCAGGAGAAGCCTCGCAAGTCCGTGTAATTGATGTAGCCGGTGCTGGCGCTATCCGCACAAGCAGCATCAGAAAATGCCCCCGAGTAACTGCCGTAAATGGCACTCACATAGGTCGTCGATGGATCGACGACGGCGGGCCTCGCGGTTGAAAACCCGAATTCGCCGCTGCCGCGCGTGCTTTCCGACATGGCGACCGTGTTGCTCGAACCGTCACCCATGTTCGCGAGGCTGATGGCGGATGAGTTGTAGAAGGGGCCGTCCGTCTCGGTGCCCGCGTTGCTCGCCGCGGGATTGGTTCCTGAGCCAATGTTCACGGCATAATTAGTCTGTCCCAGTGTGACGCCGTAGGTGTTCTGGCCAATGGGTGACTTGTCGCTGGGGCACAAAAAGATGTTGACCGTCGTACTCACGGCCTTGGGATTGTCGGTCCCTTGCTCGACACCGGGGAAGATGCCATACTTCCCGGGCCCGGTCTTGTAGTACATCGGCACTGTCGTATCCAGCAAGTTGAAAATGGCCGTCTGTTCCAGATACGGATTCAACATCGCGAGCGCGGACCAACTCCCCTGGATAAAGGACAGGCCGCCGGGCGGCATCGGCGGATTGGCGTTGGTCGGTTTGGTCGCGGCGGCCGGGAAGGACCCCTTGGCCGAGTGGAAATTCTGCATCGCGAGTCCCAGTTGCTTCAGATTGCTGCTGCATTTGGTCCGCGACGCGGCCTCGCGCACCTTCTGGATTGCCGGCAGAAGCAAGCCAATCAGCACGGCGATGATCGCGATGACCACGAGAAGTTCGATCAACGTGAACGCACGGCGGGGAGATCTCATCGGAAGCCTCGGCGGGGAGCGGCGACAGATGGGCAAATGAATCATGACACATGCCCAACTGTCAAGATGTTATCCATCTGGACGCCGTCGTCCAGCCGATTATCCAATCAGGGTAAATTTTCCGGATTCGCGAGCAGCGCGGACGAAGGTCATTGGGCGACCTATATTACGAACAAGACGGAATGCTCTCGATTTGCTCGAATGTGCCGGAGGCGTGTTCTCGTGCCGAAAGATCCCCTCGAACCACGACGTTGTGCGATTCTCCTCTCCGCCCTGGCGGCCCCCGAACGATTGAAGATCGTCCGCTTCCTCGCGGAAGGATCTCACAACGTCACCGAAATCGCCGAGATGCTCAACACGCCCCCCGTGAATGTCTCCCATCATCTCAATGTCCTGCGCGTCTCCGGCCTGATCCGCGGCACGAAGAAAGGCCGATTCGTGTGGTACACGCTCAAGCCGGGAGTCCTCGAAGAGGCAGTCGAGGCCGGCATCCCCAAGGATTCCCTGAATCTCGGCTGCTGCAAGCTGGAATTGCCAATGTCGCCGGGGGCGAAGTGTTGAGCTGGCAAACGTCCAAACGCGAGGCTCGATGATGAAAATTCTCCGACCCATTCAGTCGCAGCCCTCGCGCCGAGAGCTTTTGAGCATCGGCCTCGGCGGATTCACGTGTCTTGGGTTGGCCGACCTATTGCAATTGCGCACGGAAGCCGCGACGTCGCCCCAGCAACGCACGGCCGTAATTCTCGTTTGGCTGCGCGGCGGCGCGAGCCATGTTGACACCTTCGACCCCAAGCCGCTGGCCCCGGATGGGTTTCGAGGCCCCTTCCGACCGATTGCGACCGATGTCGTCGGAATCAAGGTAACGGAATTACTTCCCCGATTGGCAAAAATGGCCAGTCGATATTCGCTTCTGCGTTCCATTGCCCATTCATCGGGTGGCCATTTCAACGGTTCGCGGCGGATGCTCTCCGGCGACCTCGACCCGCCCGACGTTGCCAGCCGGATGCCGCGAGCACCGGACTGGATGACCGTGGCCAACGCGCTCCGCGGGCGCGAACGGCGGCAACTGCCTCGCTATGTCGGCGTGAATCCAGTGGAAAAGTACGACGGCATCGCCATCGCCGGTCCCAATTATCTGGGCACGACGTTTTCTGTGTTTCCGGTGGAAGGCGACCCCAGCCGGCCGGACTTCGCCCTTTTGGATATGGGAGTCGATAACCACGAAAAGCGTACACGAATTCAGGGCCGTGCTGAATTGCGATCGGCTCTGGATCAAATGCGCGGTGATCTCGAAGTCGCGGCGGCCGTGAAACCACACGATCACTTCATGTCCCAAGCATTCGATTTGATGCTCAGCCCCCAGGCTCGAGTCGCGTTCGATCTGACCCGTGAACCGTTGGCGATTCGCGAACGTTACGGCATGCACCAATGGGGCCAACAGTGCCTTCTGGCCCGCCGGTTGGTCGAGGCGGGCGTCGAGATCATTACGACTCAATTCGATGGACCTTTGTGCGGCCGCGTCAAGAATTGGGACGACCATGCCGTGAATCATCACGTTTTCGACGCGTTGCAATTTCGAATGCCGTATTTCGATCAGGCCGTCTCGACGCTCATCAATGATCTGCACGATCGTGGTCTCGATCGGCGCGTGTTGGTGGTCGTCGCCGGAGAGTTTGGTCGATCGCCGCAAATCAACCCCAATGCCAGTAGCGGTGGCGGTGTCGCCAGCGGTGCTACCGGAACCAAGCAGCCCGGCCGCGACCATTGGCCTCAGGCGGGATCGGTGTTGTTAGCAGGTGGCGGCATTCAAACGGGGCAAGTGATCGGAGCCACCGATCGCCGGGGCGAGGCACCGACCGACCGCCGCGTTGGGCCCGAGGATTTGCTGGCCACGATTTACCAGCACCTGGGGTTCAATCCCCGCTCGGCCACGTTACACGACGCAACCGGCCGCCCGTTGCCGATCCTCGAACACGGCAGCCCAATCGCGGGCCTTCTTCGTCAATCGTAGTCCAAGTTAAGTGCCGCTTTTTGCGAAAATACGACCATGCGCCTTTTGATTCCCACATGCGTGCTCCTGTGTCTGCTGGCCGTCAATCCCTTGGCGGCATTTGAGAATTCGATTGGCATGAAGTTCGTGAGCATCCCCGCCGGGAAGTTCATGATGGGTTCGCCGGTGGGCGAAAAGGATCGGGTCGAGCACGAGAACCAACACGAGGTCGAGATCACGCGGCCCTTCCACATGGGAATTCACGAGGTGACGATCGGCCAGTTTCGAAAATTCGTGACCGAGGAAAAGTACATAACGGATGCGGAAAAGGACGGCGAGGGAGGCTTCGGCTACGACGAAGGCACGGGCAAATTCGAAGGCCGAAAGCCAAAGTACACCTGGATGAATACCGGCTGGAAAGTGACGGACGATCATCCCGTGGTGAATGTCAGTTGGAACGATGCAAAAGCATTTTGCGCGTGGTTAAGCCGCAAGGAGAAGAAGACCTATCGATTGCCGACCGAGGCGGAATGGGAGTACGCCTGCCGAGCCGGCTCGAAGACCGCCTATCACAACGGCGATGACCCCGAAGGACTGGCCAAAGTGGGAAATGTCGCGGACGGAACCGCGAAAGCGACGCTGCCAAACTTGAAAGCCAACATCTCGGCGCTGGATGGCTACGTCTTCACCGCACCCGTGGGAAAATTCCAGAAGAATGCCTTTGGCTTGTTCGACATGCACGGCAATGTTTGGGAATGGTGCGAAGACCGGTACGATTCGGGCAAGTACTCGACCGAACAACTCCGCGATCCAACAGGACCATCGGCAGGCCCGTCACGAGCGTTTCGGAGCGGAAGCTGGGATCGCGCCCCCGGCCGCTGCCGCTCGGCCGCCCGCGGCGGCAACGCGCCGGCTTACCGGAACTTCATCTTGGGATTTCGCGTTTGTTTTGGGGAGTGATGATGGGGGTGGATGAGTCAAAGCGCTCCGCTCCGAAGACTCCGCGTCGCGGCTTCACGGGGTTGGGTGATATGGAGTGACGAACGACCACTTTTGCGGCTTTTTGCCTTCTTTGACGGGGTTGTCATCGACGTAGGGAATTGCACGATGCATATCTGCGGGCGTTTCCAAGAACGGTACCCATTGGCCCCTTGCAAAGCACTTTGGCGGACGTCCATTGGGTAAACGGATTTGTCCGAAGGGGTGGAGGTTCCTTTCGAGCAATTCCCTAGTCGCTTCGCCCTTGAGTTGGATAACGATTTGCTCGATCTTCAATCGAAACCGACCGACGACGAGATGGATATGATCGGGCAAAATAGCACACGCCCAAACCACCAGTCCAGACGCTCGAACGTAATTGGCAAATCCTTCACCCACCGCCTGAGCCTGAACTCCGCTAAACTGAACGGCAGGATATTTGAGTTCCTGTTTCGCGGCCTCGCGGAGCCATCGATCGTGTTGCGCCTGAGCCACGGATCGCGTTTCGGTGGTCTTGGTCGCGGGACCAAATCGAAGCAAGTCGAACGCCCCAACATAGTCGGACCAGGAACCGCGCGGATCATTCGGCAGCCAAAACCCATACGCCCCAAAGATGACGTGATACCCGAGAACCATCGTGTATCCCTCTCGTGAAGCCGCGACGCGCAGTCTTCGGAGCGGAGCG
>JAIOQJ010000430.1:0-748 GCA_021413475.1 Planctomycetota bacterium
CAAGCGAGGCGTTGCCGGTTGAAATAGGCTCCTATGCCTCGATCGGATTCTTTCCCCTGCCGGATCGTCCGCCCCTCGATCCGCGACGGGTGTCGGCCGAGTTGATCACCTTTCATCATCCCGAACATTCGGTGAGCGCCCAGTATCGATCGTTGATGGCAGGTCTGGAAGCTCAGCACTTCGGAAACAGTTGCCCACTGCTGGTTTTCACCACCGTGGGCCACGTCGGTGAGGCAGCCCAGGTCGTGTTGAATCTGGCGATCACCCGCGCCCGTGAAGAGAACAAGCGGTTACTCGTCATTGAGGCGAACCACGAACGGCCAATGATCGCCGACCGCGCGGGTGTACCGTCCCGGCCCGGGTTTCGCGAACTGCTCAGCCGCGAGATTCCGATGAGTGCCGCGCTCCAGCCGACGGCACAACACGGGCTATTCGTACTCCCGCCCGGCGACCCCGACTTGCCGGTGTCCCACGAGGCGGAAGCACGATTGCCAAAGGTTGTGGAGCAGTTGCGAAAGCGTTTTGACTGGTTGCTCGTGAATGGCCCGGAATGGGGACGCGGCGGATCGGCCGAATGGGCGGGGTTGGGTGATTCGGTCTATCTTGTGGTGCGCCACGATCAATGGGATACGTCGGAAGTCGAAGCGGCCCATGAAGCGATCTTGCAAGCGGGGAACCCGCTGCGGGGATATGTGACGTTACGGGCGGCGTGAACGAACAATGGCGAGCCGGCTCCCCACAGGGGCCG
>JAIOQJ010000430.1:770-8355 GCA_021413475.1 Planctomycetota bacterium
CGGCTCCCGTCAGGGGCCGGAGAAAAAACACTCCGGCCCCTGACGGGAGCCGGCTCGCCAAATTTTCCTATCTCACAACTGCGTTTCTGCCATCTCCAAAGCCCGAAGCAAACCCATCGCCTTGTTCATGGTCTCGCGAAATTCCATTTCCGGTTCGCTGTCCGCGACGATGCCCGCTCCCGCCTGCACGTACGCGGTTTGGCCGAGCAAGACCATCGTGCGCAGGGCGATGCAAGTATCCATGTTTCCTGAATAATCGACGTAGCCGACCGCGCCACCGTACGGCCCGCGCCGGTGCGGTTCCAGTTCGTCGATGATCTGCATCGCCCGCACTTTTGGGGCGCCGCTGAGCGTCCCGGCAGGGAGACAGGAACGCAAGGCGTCGAACGCCGTCTTCCCTTTGTCAAGCTGTCCCGTGACCGTACTCGAAAGGTGCATGACATGGCTGTAACGCTCAACGGTGAGCAAGTCACCCAGTCGCACGCTGCCGAATTCGCTGACGACCCCGACGTCATTTCGACCCAGATCCACGAGCATGATATGTTCCGCTCGCTCTTTGGGGTCGGCGAGAAGCTCCTCCGCCAGCCGTTGGTCTTCTTCAGGCGTCGCGCCGCGTTTTCGGGTACCGGCCAGCGGGCGAATCGTGACGTGGCCATTCTCGACCCGCGTCATGATCTCCGGCGAGGCACCGATCAGATGCGTCGAGCCGTTCTTGATGAAAAACATGAAGGGCGATGGATTGATGACGCGCAGAGCGCGATAGATGTCGAACGGCCTGGCCCGAGTCTGAGCCCGCAGCCGTTGGCTAAGGACGACCTGGAAGATATCGCCGGCGAAGATGTACTCCTGACACTTCCGCACGGCAGCTTCGAAACCCGCCTTGGTGAAATTCGAAGTGAACGGCAGAGTGACCTCGCCGACCGGCGAGATGTCTGTCAGTTGCAGGTCGGCCACCCCTTGCTGCAAACGCTCAACTAGCCGATCGGCCTGCCGACAGGCCTTGTCGTAGGAACCTTGCAGATCATTTTGATCGACGTGGGCATTGGCCACGACGAGGATGCTCTTGTTGATGTGATCGAAGATCACCATCCGGTCGTAGAGCGAGAACGATAGATCGGGCAAGCGGCGGTCGTCTTCGGGAGCATTCGGCAATTTTTCCACGTAACGGACGGTGTCGTACCCCGCGTAGCCTACCGCTCCACCGCAAAACCGAGGTAGACCGGCAACATGGGGTGCCCGATAGGCAGTCAGCAGTTCTTCCAACTTGCGTAGCGGGTCGGGATGCGTGAATTCCTGTTTCTGTCCATCGCTCGTCTGGATTTTCACCCGGCGATCGAATGCCTCGAAACGCAGAAAAGGCCCGGCACCGACGAAGCTGTATCGCCCTAATTTTTCGCCGCCGACCACGCTTTCGAACAGAAACGCCTGGTCACCCTCCTGGATCTTGCAAAACGCGGTAACGGGCGTGAGCGTGTCGCCGATCAGCCGGCGGTAGATGGGCACGATCGTATGTGTTTGCGCCAGGTCGGCGAAGTCGCCAAAGGTCGGGGAGTAGAGCAAGACAATCTCCAGAAACGCGGGATAGGTCTGGTTTATCTGCTTCGCATGGTGATGAACAGAGGAGGAACGAGCGGGGTTGCGTAAGCGCCCGGTGAATTTGCACGCACAAACACGGGGCGCTTATGCAACCCCGCTCGTTCTTCCTTGACTTCCCCACGCCGTCCGTCACAATGGCCGCGTGGCCCGTCCTCTTCCAACTCTTCCGACGGAGATCATGAATATGGCAACCGCAACCGCGGCGAAGGCAAAAAAGGTAGCTGCACCGAAGGTGAAAAACCAGCAGATGCTGATCGACGGTAAATGGGTTGACGCCGTTTCCGGCAAGACATTCGCGACCACGAATCCTTCCACCGGGCAAACGATTTGCCAGGTAGCGGAGGGAGATAAGGCGGATATCGATCTCGCCGTCAAAGCGGCACGCAAGGCGCTTGAAACAGGGCCCTGGTCGCGGATGAGCGCGGCCGAACGTGGCCGGCTTCTTTACAAACTCTCCGATGCCGTCGAGGAGCACAAGGAAGAGTTGGCCGCCCTCGAGACACTCGACAACGGTAAGCCGCTTCGCGATTCGTTAAATGCCGACTTGCCGCTCTCCATCAAGTGCTACCGCTATTACGCCGGCTGGGCCGACAAAATTCAGGGGAAGACGATTCCCATTGAGGGACGCTTCGCATGTATGACCCGCCACGAACCGATCGGCGTGGTCGGGCAGATCATCCCGTGGAATTTCCCGTTGCTGATGCAGGCGTGGAAGTGGGCGCCCGCCCTGGCATGTGGCAACACGGTCGTCTTGAAACCCGCCGAGCAGACGCCGCTCAGTGCGTTGCGCGTCGCTCAATTGGCTCAGGAAGTCGGCTTTCCGGATGGCGTGATCAACGTGGTTCCCGGCTACGGGCCAACCGCGGGGGCCGGGCTTTCGGGGCATATGGAGGTGGACAAGATTGCCTTCACGGGCGAAACGCGCACCGGTCAAATCGTGATGGAAGCGGCCGCGCGCAGCAATCTCAAGCGTGTCAGCCTGGAGCTTGGCGGCAAGTCGCCGAACATCGTCTTCGCCGATGCGGACCTGGATGCCGCCGTTGATGGAGCCTACTTCGGTCTCTTCTTCAATCAGGGCCAATGCTGCTGTGCCGGCAGCCGGCTGATGGTGGAAGAGAAGATCTACGATCAATTCGTCGAGAAGCTGGTCGCCAAGGCGAAGGTCCAGAACGTCGGCGATCCGTTCGACATGGCCACCACGCAAGGGCCGCAGGTTTCCGAGGAGCAATTCGACCGCATTCTAGGCTTCATCGAAGCGGGCAAGAAAGATGGCGCGAAGCTCCTGACGGGCGGCGATCGTTGCGGCACCAAGGGCTATTTCATCCAGCCGACCGTGTTCGAGGGTGTTAAAGACGACATGCGAATCGCGAAGGAAGAGATCTTCGGGCCGGTGATGAGCATCCTGAAGTTCAAGGATATCGACGAGGCGATCACGCGCGGCAACAAGACCATGTACGGCCTCGCCGCCGCTGTTTGGACCCGCGATATCAAGAAATCGATGCGCGTTGCCCAGGCCTTGAAAGCAGGCACCGTCTGGGTGAATTGCTACGACGTCTTCGACGCAGCCGCCCCGTTCGGCGGTTACAAAATGTCCGGCATGGGCCGTGAACTCGGCGAGTACGCTCTCTCTCTTTACACGGAAGTAAAGACGATCACGATCGCGCTCGATTAATTCTCCTCGCCACAACCGTGAAGCCGCGACGCGGAGGTTTTACGGAGCGGAGCGCTTTATCCTCGGGAACGTGGAAACGTACCAGGGACCAAACGCTCCGCTCCGAAGACTTCGCGTCACGGCTTCACGGTGCAACTGGAAACTGCGCGCTGAAGCTCACGCGGTTTCTGATACAATTATTCTTCTGAAAAATTATCCTTCTGCTGGAGTTTGCCACCTTGTCGCGAGGGGAGATGTTTGCTGGGTTGACCGTTGCCATTGTCACGCCTTTCCGAAACGGTGAAGTCGACTACGCCGATCTCAACAAACTCGTCGATTGGCACATCGAGCAAGGGACCGATTGTCTGGCGCCGTGCGGCACCACGGGGGAATCGCCGACACTCGATCATGAGGAGCACGAGCGCGTCATCGTGTCCGTCTGCGAGCGTGCCAAGGGCCGGATCAAGGTGATGGCGGGCACCGGATCGAACAGCACCAAGGAAGCGATTCGCTTGACGAAATCCGCCAAGAAGGCGGGGGCGGATGGGGCATTGATTGTCGGCCCCTACTACAACAAGCCGACGCAGGAAGGCTACTTCCTTCACTACTCGGCCATCGCTTCCGCCGTGGACTTGCCGATCGTCGTTTACAACATCCCCGGCCGTACGGGATCGAGCATCCTCCCTGAAACCATGGCGAAAATGACGGAAAAGTGCCCAACGATCGTGGCAGTGAAGGAAGCGACCGGCTCGCTCGACCAGGCATCGCAGATCGCAGCCCTATGTGACATGACGATTCTCTCGGGCGACGACAGCCTGACACTGCCGCTCATGAGCATCGGCGGGCGGGGCGTGGTCTCCGTGGTCGGCAATATCGTCCCCGCGGATATGAAGGCGATGGTGAAGGCCTACGATGCGGGCAAATTCGATGAAGCACTTCGCTGGCACCGCAAGTTGTTCCCGCTCTGCCGCGATATGCTCGGCGTGGCCACGAATCCCATCCCCGTGAAGGCGGCCATGGCCCTGCTCGGCCGAGGCACCGGCGACCTTCGCTTGCCAATGTGCTCGCTGGACGCCGCCGGCCGTGAACGCGTGCGCAAGACGCTGACCCAGTATGGTCTCCTCAAAGGCTGAAAAATTTCATTGATCGCTTTCGCCGAGACGGTATCCTACGTCTCGGCGTGTATGTGGATTGAATGAGCATAGCATCATATCTTGATTTGTTGATGCCCTAGCCAGCCGCTCCGGAGTCGTCGGGATGAAAAATGCCGTCACGAAACTGAAGAAGCCCGTTAGCACGACGAAAATCGCCGGAGTCGATGATCGCAAGCTCGATCAACTCGTCGAAGTCTTCAAGAGTGCCGCCGATCGTTCAAGGTTGCTCATCCTGATGATCCTGGCGGAAGAAGGCGAGACGCACGTCTCCGCCATTTGCGAGATGCTTGGCCAATCACAACCGGCGGTCAGCCATCATCTCACGCAACTTCGCAACGCCGGCCTGGTCACTTACCGCCGCGACGGCAAATTTAATCACTATATGCTCGATTCGAGCCTCGTCGCCGACCTTTTCGCGGCGTTTTTTCCAGGTTCGGACACCACTCAACAGCGAGTATCCTTTGGTGAATTGGAAGTAGCTTTCAAGGCGAAGTAGGGGCGAGCCCACTACTTTTGAGGGAACTACAAAAGCCGCGAGGGGGAAATCATGCGTTCACGACTTGTCAGAAAGTTGTCGATGCTCCTGATTCTCTTGGGAGCGATTCCCGGCTCCGTTCGCGGCCAGGCGGAGAAAGAACAGCAGGCGGAACAGATTGCCGCTCTGGTCAAGCAACTTGGCGATGACAAGTTTAGCAAGAGGGAAGCGGCGAGACGTGAACTGGAGGCAATCGGCGAGAGTGCATTGCCCGCGATTCGCAAGGCGTCGCTCGCCAGCGACGACCTGGATTACCGAATGATTTCCAAGAAACTCATTCGCACGATCATGTTGAATGTCCGTAAAAGTAAAACAACGGGCCTGGTGATGGCCTTGATTGACGCCGGCGATTTTCAGATGGGTTCGCCGGCATTGGAAACAAGTCATCGAGCGGATGAGAAATTGCACAACGTGAAGATCACCAGGCCATTTCTTCTGGGCGAGTACGAGGTAACGCAGGAAGAATACATGAAAGTGATGAAGATCAATCCGAGTGCTTTCGCCATTTCCGGAGCCAACAAAGCCAAAGTGCTCAACATGGACACAAGTCGATTTCCCGTCGAGACCGTGTCATGGTTCGATGCGATTGAATTCTGCAATAAGCTGAGCCTGCTGGATGGGTTCGAACCGTATTACAAGATGACCGAAGTCAAACGGGAAGGGAAAGGGCTGCCGAGCGTGACGGTCACGATTGCCGGGGGCAACGGCTACCGGTTGCCCACCGAAGCCGAGTGGGAATACGCGTGCCGAGCGGGCAGCGGCAAGCCATTTCATTTCGGCAATTACAACACGGGAAAAGAAGCGAATCTCAAGCCAGGCCCTTCGATCAAGTACGGCAACGAGCCGAACTTCATTCCGCTGGGAAGAACGACCAAAGTCGGCAGCTACAAGCCGAATGAATACAGTCTGTATGACATGCACGGCAACGTGGCCGAATGGTGCTGGGACTGGTATGACAAGGAGTTCTACGAAAAGTCGCCGAAGGAAGATCCTCAAGGCCCCGACACCGGCACACATCGAGTCTTGCGCGGCGGCTCCTGGATCTTGAACGAAGGAAGCTGCCGATCCGCCAGCCGTTACTTTCAGACCCCCGACGAGAGAAAAGACCATGCCGGGTTCCGGGTGGCGCGATCGCCGTGAACGCGGGGTTCGCTCATAGTGCGTAGGAAAAAGTTCATGCCGAAGCGAACAAGTGCCCCGTTGATCGCCGCGCTCTCCCTGGTTTTTGTTGGCTGCAAACGCGAACCGACTCCCACGCTCGAACTGAAACCGGAATCGCCAATCGAAGCCGTATCAATTCCGCTGAAGTTCAAAGACCACAACATCGTCTTCGTCAGTTTCGACGCCCTCCAGGCCGCACATGTTGGCTGCCTCGGCTATTCGCGGAACGTGACGCCGACGATTGACGCCATTGCCAAGAATGGCTTCAATTTCACGCAAACGATGTCAGTGGCCTCCTGGACCGTGCCGGCGTCGATGACGTGGTTCACGGGCGTCTATCCATCCGAGCATCGGATGACCAACAAGTTCGCGGTGTATCAGCCAGAAATGCGGAAACTGGCCAATCTGAAAGACCTCGCGCCGAATCTGATGACACTTGCGGAAATCTTGAAACAGAACGGTTATGTCACCGGCGGTTTCACGGGCAATGCCGGGGTCAGCGGCGGATTTGGGTATGAGCAAGGGTTCGACGTTTACTACTACGAGTTGGGCAAATTCGGCAGCATTGACCAGAGCATCCCCAAGGCGTTGGAGTGGCTAAAAACCAACAAGGACAAGAAGCTCTTCCTGTTTCTGCACGGTTACGATATCCACGGCCAGAACACACCCGCGTCCGGCTTCGATTATCGATTCGTAGACAAGAAGTACGACAACAAATTCACCGGCTCCGTTCAGGAGCAAGAGGTTCTGCGCGAAGAGGGACTCGAAGCGGGACAAGTTACCATTCGGGATGAAGATGTCCGTTTCTGGCGGGCTGCCTACGACGAAAAAATCCAGCGCACCGACGAGAAATTCAAGCATTTCCTGGAAGATTACGACAAACTCGGCCTGACCCAGAAGACGCTTTTCGTTCTCACTTCCGACCACGGCACCGAATTGTTCGAACATCGCCGAATCGATCACGGGTTCACACTCTACGACGAACAGATCCACGTTCCGTTGATTTTCAAGCTTCCCCGTCAAACGTCGGGCACGGCAATCGCGGATCGTGTCAGCAGCATTGACGTGATGCCGACGATCCTCGATTTACTGGATGTCCAGATCCCTGAGAACGCGAAGAAACAACTACGCGGCACCAGTCTCGTTTCCACGATGAAAGGGGAAGCGGCCAAGCGGGACGTTTTCTCCGAGACCGATTACCGACTCTACACCTACAAGCGTTCGATCGTCACGCCCGATGGCTGGAAATTGATCTACACGCTCGAGAGCAGGAGACGTGAACTCTACGATCTGAAGGCCGATCCGGGCGAGTCCAAGAATCTCGCCGCTGCTGAAATGAATCGGGCTGCGGCGCTGGAAGAAAAAATCTTCGCCCACTTCAAATCGATTGGTCATGACCTGACGAACAGACGCTGGGAGATTGGCCTGAATCCGGTTTATAGTTCGCAGGGGAAGGAGATGCCGAAAAAGTGAGGAGCTAAGCCCAGA
>JAIOQJ010000431.1 GCA_021413475.1 Planctomycetota bacterium
GGACATGGATCTGTTCGTCCACGATAAACGCGTACAACTCATCGCCACGGGCACGCCCGGCCCGATTCTGGTTCCCCCTCCGCCGTATTGGTTCGGTGCCAAGGGACGCATCGTCTCGCCACCGTTGCCTCGCGAAACGCCCGCCAAGCTCGTAATTCCCGCCGATGTGCCGCCCGGTCCGATTTACTGGCAGGCGGCCAATGCCAACGGCGGCACTTCGACTGGTATCTTCATCGTCAGTGCCGATCAAGAGGTCGTCGAGGATGAACGCCGCAAAGTACCGCAATTGCTTCCCACTCTCCCCGTGACGGTTTCCGGCCGGTTGCAGAAGATCGAGGACGTCGATCGCTATCGCTTCGTCGCACCCAAGGATGGCCCGATCACTTGCGATCTGATGGCCCGCCGACTTGGTTCGAAGTTCCTGGGCGTCATCGAAGTTCGAGATACCACCGGCAAGTTGGTGGCCGACGCTGTCGGTGCCAATGGGGCGGATCCGAGTCTGACGTTCACGGCGAAGGCGAGCACGGAATATGTCATCAGCATCCTCGATATCGATTTCGGCGGCGACCGAGCTTACACCTATCGCCTGACCGTCGCTCCTGGCCCGCGCGTGATT
This sequence comes from Planctomycetota bacterium, assembly GCA_021413475.1. Classification (GTDB taxonomy): domain Bacteria; phylum Planctomycetota; class Planctomycetia; order Gemmatales; family Gemmataceae; genus JAIOQJ01. The sequence continues at coordinate 617 of JAIOQJ010000431.1, forward strand.
GGAGCGATTCCCGCGGCCGGCAAACGGGGTGAAACGCGTGAGGTCGAGTTCGTCGGTTTCGGCGTCGCCACGGGTGCGCCCAAGTTGGAATCCGTCAAAAAGCAGGTCGCTTTCCCCGCCAATCCCGCCGCGACGACATTCGACTACCGTCTGGAAACTCCCTTCGGGACCGCCCTGCCCTTTCAGCTTCTTCTCAGCGACCTTCCGGAGACCGTCGGCAGCAAGAAAACAGACAAGTTGACTCTGCCAATCGGCATTACCAGTGTGCTCGATGTGCCCGAAGCGGAGGATCGCTATACCTGCGATTGGAAGAAAGGCGAAGTCTGGTCCCTGGCGCTTCAGGCTCGCCGGATTAGTTCACCGCTCGATGTCGCGTTGAAGATCATCGGGCCGGACGGCAAGGAAATTCCCGGCAACGACGATCTCCCTGAAACCACCGACGCCGGGCTAGAGTTCACCGTCCCCGCCGACGGCCTCTACCAGGTTGTCGTGAGCGATACCGCCGGCAAGAGCGGCACGCGCTCGGCCATTTATCGGCTTCAAATCCAGCCGGCGAAACCCGATTTCACACTGCAATTACCGCTACAACGCGTTGGCGTGCCGGTGGGTGAACGCGCCAACATGACGGTACAAGTCGTTCGCCGGGGTGGCTTCAAAGGGCCGATCCTGATCAAACTCAACGGCCTGCCTGACGGCGTCAACGTTCACCCCGCCCTCGCCATCCCTGCCGAGAAAACGGATTTGGTCATCGCCCTGCATGCGGACCGCCGATCGGGCACCGCCGCGGGCTTCATCACCGTGGACGGCACTTCCGGCGGCTTGACCCGCACGGCAACTACACGCGCGGCCGGCAACTTGTCGCCACGCTATCCGGATGAGAACAAAACCTCCTCAGTATTCCTTGCGACCACGTTGAAACCGCTCTTCAAAGGCCGGCCCGTCGATCAGGATACCGGCCGCAAGGTACATCGCGGCACGACTTTTCCCGCCGATGTGATCATCGAGCGCGAAGGTTTCCCGGGTGAAATCATCCTGCAAATGGCCGCCACACAATCGTACCAGATGCAAGGTATCACCGGTGGCGATGTGATCGTGCCGCCCGGCATCGAGCGTGCGATTTACCCTTGCTTCATGCCCGAGTGGCTGGAAACCAGCCGCACGTCGCGGATGGGCATGATTGCCATCGCGAAAGTGCAAGACCCGCAGGGCCGACCTCGCTGGATGGCCAACGAGATCAAGGGCTTCATCACCATGACAATGGAAGGCGCCCTGATGAAACTATCGGCCGAGGAACACGAAGTTCCGTTGCCGGCCGGTCAGCCGTTCGACGTCCAACTCAAATTGGCGCGTTCGGAGAGCATCACGGAACCAGTCAAACTCGAACTGCGTCTACCCGATGACCTCGTTGGCAAACTCAAAGCCGACCCCGTGACGCTAGCCGTAGGCCAAGGCACCGCCAGCTTCCGCATCACCCCCACCGCTGACTTGGTAGGCCAACACACTTTCACCATCCGCGCCACCATCATGCAAGGCGGCAAGTATCCGATGATTTCGGAGGCGAAGGTGGTGGTGGAGTTGCGGGCGGGTGTCGGTGGGCCAAAGTGAGTGTTGCCGTTTAAAGCCATCCCAATTCTCAGCCACGAAGCCAATTTCCTGATGTAGTGGAGGTTCGTTCCACAAGGCGCATGAGAAGACTCATCCCACGTCTTCCTTTCTAGCCCGTTGATGGCCGGCAAACTCGGCCATCTGTTTGCTGAAGCAATCGGGACAGACGCCATGGGTGAAGCGTACGTCCACCAGGTCGCGCATGAACTCCTCCACTCCACGCCAGTAACCTGGCTCGTCGCGCACCTTCTTGCACCAAGCGCAGATCGGCATCAAAGCTTCGAGCCGGATGGTCGAGCGCACGGCGGCCGCGAGCAGGAGTTCTTTCACCCGTTTCGCGTTTTCGACCTCGGAAGCACGCCAGGGTAACGACCGTTCGCGAACGGTCTCTTTCCAGATCGCGAACGAATGCCGCGGTGTCAGACGGCCATTCAGGACCGGCTTTTCGTGCGGATCTCCACCCCAATTGACCGATTGCAACACTTCGGGCCGGAACCACAGAATGTATTCGTCGGCTTCGCGCGATACTTCCAATACCAGGAGGCCGCTGGCCACGTCGGTAAACGCCTTGGCGGGGGCATACACCTGGGATAACCGATCCGT
>JAIOQJ010000432.1 GCA_021413475.1 Planctomycetota bacterium
GAAACTGACCGACGTGGCCACCAACCGCTTCATCGACAACATGACGAGCATCACCCCCGGTGCCTTGAAAGGGGGACTGATGGCGGTCCAGGTTCGGCCCAAGCCGTGGTCCGATCTGATGCGGGCCATCGCTCTCACTGGGGTCTCGACCCAACCGGGTCGTCTTTCGGAGATCCATATCGCCAATGCCTATTTGTCGCCGCGCGTGAACTTGCGGCCTCGCGATGTTACCGACGTGCCGGTGAAACCTTATGACGAAGTGCTGGTGGCCGGGGCCGACGGCATACCGCGGCTCTACAAGATGCACCGCGAAGTCAAGCGCGTGATCGGCGACGATTCGAATCGCCTCCGCGATTTCGAGAAGTTGCCCGGCCGAATTCATACCGTCGCGTTCAACCAATCCGGCAGCCTGTTCGCGGCCGGCAGCAGTCTCGACGGCGTCGGCGAAGTTCGCATCTATCAGGCGGACAACGCGAAGAAGATCAGCACATCGGAGAACCTCAAGACCCCCGTCTACGCCCTGGCATTCCATCCGAACGGCCAAGTCGTCGCCTCGGCGGGCTTCGACGGCCTGGTGCGTCTGCACGATCCGCTCACGGGTAAATTGATCAAGGAGTTCATTCCCGTGCCGATCGGGAAGTAACTCGCATTGTGAAGCCGCGACGCGAAGCGGAGCGTTGACTCTCCCAATAAAGGACCCCTCATGCGTTACAGCCTTGTCTTGTTGCTTGCTCTCCCCCTCTTCGCTCGCGCCCAGGAAGACCTCACGGTCTTGCCCGCCAAAGGCGAGACCCCGCTGCGGAAGATGTTGCATGGCTACCTGATCGGGCAAACGCAGAAGCACTTCGACGCTCGCCGTGAGACGCTGGCAGCCATCAAGACGCCCGAGGATCTTCGCAAGCGCGAGAGTGCCCTTCGCGAGAAGTTCATCGACGCCATCGGCGGCTTTCCCGACAAGACGCCGTTGAATGCGCAGGTGATCACCACTCATGAAATCGATGGCACCCGCATCGAAAATATTATCTTCGAAAGTCGGCCGGGGCATCATGTCACCGCGAACCTGTATCTCCCCAAGGGGAAAGGGCCGTTCCCGGCAGTGTTGATGCCGATCGGCCATAGCGCCAACGGCAAGGCGGCCATGAAATCGAGCGGCATGCTGCTGGCCCGCAACGGCATCGCCTCGTTCGCCTACGATCCGATCAGCCAGGGCGAACGCCGGCAGTTGCTCGATGAGAAGGGGAAACCGTTCATCCCCAGCATGACTAGCGAACACACGATGATCACGGTCGGGGCCGTCCTCGTCGGCCGATCGACGGCGAGCTACCGCATCTGGGACGGCATCCGTGCGATCGATTACTTGAGCAGCCGACCGGAAATCGATGCCAAACGCCTTGGCTGCACCGGTTGTTCGGGCGGCGGGACGATGACCTCGTACCTGATGGCCCTCGATGATCGCATCTTGGCCGCCGCTCCTTCCTGTTATGTCACGTCGCTCGAACGCTTGTTCGCCACCATCGGGCCACAAGATGCCGAGCAAAACATCACCGGCCAGGTTGCGTTCGGCTTGGAGCATGCCGACTATCTGATGATGCGTGCCCCGAAGCCGACGCTGATTCTCGCTGCGTCCAAGGACTTCTTCGACATTCAGGGCACCTGGACGACCTTCCGTGAAGCCAAGCGATTTTACACGATGCTCGGCGTTCCTGAGCGTGTCGATCTCGTCGAAACCGACACCACGCACGGCTATCCCAAAGGCCATCGAGAGGCAATGCTCCGCTGGATGTCGCGCTGGCTGCTCGACAAAGACATGCCGCTCGTCGAAGAGATGATGACGCTTCCCAAAGACAGCGATTTGCTCTGCACTCGTACGGGCCAGGTTCTTGAAGATCTCAAAGGCAAATCGGTCTTCGACGTGACGGCCGAGCGGGCCCGCGAACTGGTGAAAGTGCGAGCGAAGAGCACGATGACGGCCGAGGATCTGCGCAAGCAAGTCGCCAAGAAAATCGGCGTGACGCTGCCGGTTCCTGCCGCGAAGGTTGCGAAGGGAGACATAATCGAGCGCAAGGAATATCGCATCACCAAGTTGATCTTCACCACCGAGCCGGGTATTTCGGTGCCGGGCTTGCTCTTCGAAAAGAAAGGCCAGGCTACGGGGCCGTTGATCATCTATTTGCACGGTCTCGGCAAGAACACGGATGCCGGCGTGGACGGTGAGATTGAGAAGAGCGTGCTGAGAGGGAATCGGGTGCTGGCGATCGATCCGCGCGGTTTCGGCGAAACCTCGGCCGGCGTTCCTTCCGGCAAGCCGAGTCATTTCGGCGTCGATTTCACCACCGCGTTCCTGGGGTTGCATCTCGATCGGCCCTTGCTGGGTCAGCGAACGTTCGACGTGCTTTCGGTCATCGAAAAGATGGCGGCCGATTCAAAGGGCGAGATCCATCTGGTCGGAATCGGCAGCGCCTCGGCAATTGCCTTACACGTCGCGGCCCTTGATCAACGCATCAGCAAAACGAGCGTCGAGAACGGAGTCCTCTCGTGGACTAACGTGGCGACGACGGCCGTGAGTTTCGATCAATTGACGCATGTTGTCCCCAATGCGTTGGCGGTTTACGACCTGCCTGAACTGGCCAGTCTGATCGCACCGCGAGCTTTGTGGATTCGCGGAACTCTCGATGCGGCACTGAAGCCGGTTTCTCGGAAGGTGGTTGAAGAGACTTACGCCCCGGCCATCGCGACTTACCGATCGTTGAAGGTAGAAAAGAACTTTTTCATCAGTGAGTGGCGGTAACACCATTTGCCGTGAAGCCGCGACGCGGAGTCTTCG
>JAIOQJ010000433.1 GCA_021413475.1 Planctomycetota bacterium
CAAAATCGTACGCTTGCAGCGTGGTGAACGTAATCGTTCCGTCCAAAAGAGGGCTATTGCCTGCGATCAAACCCATTGCTTTGGCATTCGCGGTGGTGAGGCGCACGGTGCTGTTATTCTCCGCTCCCGCCTGTCCAGGGCCGCCTATCCCAGTATCGAAATAGGGCGTTGCACTGACGACTCCGTTTGGATTGTTGGCCGTTCGGTTAATCAGCATCGAGAAACTTGAACCGGACTGAAGGGCATTCGTACTCGAAATGTCGTTGCCGCTTATCCGGTCGTTCATCAAGGCGTTGCGAACATCGGTGTAGGAATAGGGATCAAAAAATGAACTCGTTGCCCCGATCTGCCCTATTTTCAAGGCTGCCGCGTTCACACGGATATTGATCGTGATCGGATCGTTGAATACTCCCGACCAAAGAGCCGCGGCCTTCTGAAATCCCGCGATCATCTCCGGGGTGGCACCGCCCTGGTTGGTGATATTAAACGTCAATTGAGCGGACGCTCGCGATCCACTCATGGCCATCACGCCAATGGCGACACAAACACCCACAAAGCCGCGGATCACGATGGCCTCCTTCAATCAATTCCCCGTGAAATTTCGTCAAGGAAAAATGGGCCGTCATGCCCTCTTCTGAAGGAAAGATGCGCGGAAATGCGTGGTGTGACCGGTGACGTGATTTTTTTGAAAAGAGAAACGGGAAGGATAGGTCAATCGCTCTCGATGAGCTTGCCGCTCGTCCGCCAGTCCGGGGGAAGAAAAGGCTGAACGTATTTCATGACGCCGATTTCGATCAGTTCTTCTTCTACTTTGAGCGGGGTCGGATCATCGAGCGTGCTAGCCGTTTCGGCAACGAGAAGTTCGGCAAAAAGTCGGCGGGCCCGGCTCACCTGCTTGCGAAATGCCTCCGGTAGAATGGTCCGCCCACATTTTTTGCTGACGCGGGCCGCTAGCTTACTGGAGTCTTCTCCCGGGTTTTCGACCAAGGCCCGCAACACCGTGTGGCCGAGATTGCCCGGTTGCTCTCGCTCGCGGTTTTCGAGCGATTCCCAGACACTGGCGAGAACGATCCGACGCCAACGCGAAAGCCATTCCTCATCCTCGGGGAATTCAAAGGGCTCGGGATCCGGAAGTTCGGCGAGCGGCGTGCCATCGGAAACGGCTGTGGGCCGGCGGCGCAGATGGACAAGTGCGGCATTGCGAACCGTGGCGATCAGATAATTGCGAAAACGGCCGTGAAGAATGCCTTCTTCAACCACGCCGCGCTCGACGACGCGGAGCAAGAATGACTGGCAAACGTCCTCGACATCGTGCGGATTTTTGAGAAACACACCCAGGTAACCCTGAATGGCCGGGGCATAACGCATCACGAATTTGACGGGGTCCTGGATCATTGGCCAGCGTGTCGATATTTGATCGATCCCCGCGCGTGGCCGGTCGTTCGAAGGTGATGAATCGCTCATGATCCGTTAAGGTTCGGGGCGAGTCTTCACGAAACGTGACACATCCCATAGTCGCACTGTTTGATCCAAGCTGCCTGTAGCAAGAATAGCACCGTCGGCGGAGAACGCAAGCGAAGTGACGTCGTAGCCATGCCCAGTCAAAGTCGCGAGGAGTTCGTGGGTGTCGGGGTTCCAGAGCATAATCTTGGAACCGCTTCCGCTAGCCAGAACGGTCCCGTTGCGAGAAAACGCCACGCAAAGACACTTGCCGTGCGGGCTAACCTTCGTGTCCAGGAGGCGTTCCCCCGCATAATCCCAGAATTGTAGCGACGATCTTTCTTGATCCTCTCCAGCCACCGCGAATGTGCGTCCTTGCGGAGCGCATGCGATGGCACGTATGTCGAGGCCCGTACGCAGTTCTCGCCAAATCCGGCCCGTCTCGGCATTCCACATGACGACTCGCTTGTCCTTACTCCCGGATGCCACTTGATGGCCGCCCGTGCAATAGGCCACGGACCAGATTTTGCCCGAATGTTCAACCTTAAACTTGAATGGCTCCAGACCGGTATCGAGGTTCCAGATTTTCAGATATGGTTTCCCTTTCCCTTCGCCGATCGGTTCCAACCCTGCCACGAGCGTTCGGGAAATCGGCGAAAAAACCACGGACAACGGCCGAATGACGCCCGGCCCCAGATCTAATGACGTTTCCTTCTGGTTCGCGAAGTGCCATAGCTTGATGCCCATGCCGTCCGAACAGGCTGCCGCCAAGATTGAGTTATCGTGAGCGAAGGCCAGGGCCTGCACTTTAACGATCACGTTGTTCTTGTTCGGCCAAAGAGTGTATCGCTTTTCACCGGTATGGCTATTCCACACGACGGCACCCGCACCCCCGTGAACTTGACCGACCGCCAACCATTGATCGTCCGGAGAGAAAACCACGCTGGATATTTGAGCATCCATGCCCAGAACCAACCCTTTTTCGGTTATGCTCTCACGGAAGGCCAAAACCCTTTCCAAGTGAGACGCAGTCTGGCGCATCACGTTCTGTTGTCTAGGCTCCTGACCCTGGGTGCGTTTTTGCAGAACCTTGATACTTTCCAAAACGCTTCGCATAGCAGGCGTATCTCGAGTACGAATTGCTTTTTCCGCCGCTGCCGCCTGATTCGGCCAATCGTCCTTCTCGACCACAGGTTCGTCTGTCCTTGTGCCAGGCGTTGTCTTGTTTCGAGCATTTCTTGCAATCAAGATGGCTACCACGAGGAGACAAAGAAGGCTGATGCCGACGACCTTGGCACGTTTCCGTTTCCAGCGCACCGCCGCTTCGGTTCGCTCGGCCGGATAGGCGTTTGCCAGACTGAGCGGATTGGTCGTGTCGCCTGAGTTACCCCGGCTCCAGACAAACGGAGGAGTCTGCGAATCCTTCGGTATGCCCTGAGTGTTCCCAGGCTGCAGTTCCAAAACTTGTTCCAGATCGGCCAGCATGTCGCCGGCACTGGCGTATCGTTGCGCCCGATTTTTTGCCATTGCCCTATGAATGATCTCGGTACATTTTTCGGGAATCTTGCGATCGATGTTCCGTGGGTCGGGAATTGGTTGGGCGCAATGGGCGAACAAAATCTGCATCGAATCGGCGGCCTGGTAAGGTGGCTGGCCCGTCAGCAGGGCGTAGTACGTGGCACCCAGGGAATAAATGTCGCTTCGTTCGTCCACGGGAGCGCAGCGACTCTGCTCGGGACTCATGTAATGAGGCGTGCCGACGACTTCACCGAGTGCGGTGACCGCCGTTCCCTTGATCCCCGTCGGTTTGACGAGGCCAAAATCGCCGAGCTTCACGATGCCATCCGTCGATCGCAGAATGTTCGCGGGCTTGATATCGCGATGAATAAGCCTGGCCTTGTGAGCGGCCGCCATGCCGCGGCAAACATCGATGAGAATGCTTGTTGCTTCAGTCCAGTGAAACGGCCCTCGGGTGCGCAAGATGTCCTGTGCGCTTCCCCCTTTGATCAATTCCATGACGATGTAGTGAGTGCCCTCCGTCTCGCCGATGTCGTAGACCGCCACGACGTTGGGATGGCTCAGCTTGGCGGCTCCCTGTGCTT
>JAIOQJ010000434.1 GCA_021413475.1 Planctomycetota bacterium
TCCTTTCCGTCCGAAGCGTATTCGGTTGGCTGTTCAGGGAATCTGGCTCCTTTCGCATATCCTCCAATTTCTGTAACTACCGACTTTTCAAGGCGAAAATTCCGTCACGGCGTTGCCGGATGGGGCGGAGGAATTCCTTGGCCCCATCCGGGGCGAGTTGCGTAAACGTCAGGCCACCACGAGTTGCGCTGCGCCCGCCAAGGCGGGCTTCGCTCCACCCGTGACTACAATCCTTCGCCCCATCCGGGGCGAAAACCCAAGAGAAGCATCTAAACTTCATGCGTATCGGGTGCGTGGAGCGTGACCCTGGGCTGTGGAGTTCAACTCCTCCGTAGTAAAGACAAAACCCGCAAGCGTGGAGGGCGTACTCACTCATCCCGATACGGCTTCTTCGCCCGATAGAGCTCCAAGCGGGCTTCCATCTCTTTCTTGTCGGTCGGGTGAATGTGTTTGTCGTCGATAGCTTTGAGTTGCTCGACGACTGCCATTTCAAAATCGCCCACCTCGGCATACGCCGCCGCTAGAGCAGCGAAATACTCCCAATCAGCATCTTTGCCTGCTTTCTCGATGGCGGTTTTCGCCAACTCGACGGCCTTCTTGCCATCTCGGTATTTGGCATCCGGATAGGAGGCACGAAAAAGTGCGAAATCACGATGTAGCCAATCCATTGGATCGATCTTGAATGCATTTTCAAAGTGTTCCATAGCCTCATCGGGCTTCTTTAACATTACAGCGCAGTAAAGCGTTTCAGTTCTCGTGGGCGTTTTTTTCTCGACTTGGCGGCGGCGGCGGCGTTGCGGTACTGGTGGTATTGGAGCAGGTCTACCAAGCATTCAATTTCACTGGTCCCCCGTTGGCGGCTCAGATAATTCCGGCATGTGTTGACCAGGGCTCGGCAAACTTGCTCCAGGGTGATCTGCGGATTTTTTCCCCCGCAGCCGCAATGTGTGCAAGCTGACGAAGGCCACGTGTTCCACATTCCAGCGCACGAACGCGGCTTTCATCACTCGGTGGAGGCCCACGCTGGGCGGGGCGTTCGCGATGAAGTATTTCTTTTCTCCGGTCTCCCGATTCCGTGCCAGGATCAGTCGGTGTCGAGGTCGGCGGTCGTTCCACAGGGCCACATCCACGGCTTTCGCCTGCCACACGGTCGCCGGGCCGGTTTTCTGCTCGATGCAGTACGACCGCGCTTTCCGTTTCTTCACTCCAGGCCTAGAAAACAGGGCTTCGGCGCTCACCGCAACTTCGCTTCGACCCGGTCGGCACGAGAATGTTTTCGGGACTTCTCCGACGTAACGCTTGCTCGCCAGGTCCAGCGTCCGCAGAAACTCCGGCTTGCTGCCGTACCCCTCATCGAACGTCAACCAGTCAAACCGCCAACCGTTCTCCTCGGATCGGGCGAGCAACTCCAACCCGATCTCCCACTTCGGCCGATAGTGCATCGTATCGGGGATGTCCGCTTTCCGGCACCGTTCTCGGTCCGCTTCCCACGATTGGGGCAGAAACAATTCGCTGTCGAGCAGAGCCTTGAATTCACCATGTGCCACCGCCAGATGAACGGTGACGATCCCATTGTCCACCTTGCCCACGCAACCGAGGTACTGACGCTGCACGCCCGGCGTCATCGGCCCTTGTTTGACCGAACTGGTCTCGTCGATGATCCCGACTGTCCCCACCGGATCGGTGGGCAAGTCGGCAACCTCGCCAAGCAAGGCTTGTTGGATGCCATTGGTCAGACCATCGTGGTCCCATAGAACGCTCGATCTCTTCCTTCGTCATGGGGTTCCCTCCCAAAGGTTAGGAGGGAACTCTACTTACGGCAGCTGAAAAGTCAGCTGCGCTGTAATGTTAAAGTGATCACTGACGACGATATCCGCTTCGCAGCGCAGATGTTTCGCCAGTGCATCGTTCAGCGGTCGAAGCTCAGCGACCTATTCCGGTCTGAGTCCGAGCAGGGGCTCTACGGCGCGACCGAGTGCAGTTTCCTGGTTGCCGACGCGGGCGAAAAAATCATCCACGAAGCCGTGACGGCGATTCGATCGCTGACGAAGGCACTCCCTGAGAAAAGAGACGCCCCGAAAAAGCCGATCTCAAGGAAAAGACCGCTTCCGCACGCCCTCTGATCGTAGCGACTCGACCGGAAGCCTGTACAATGGCGAGAGCGCGAAATCGAATCCTAACCGTTGAGAACAAGTCATGACTATGAAGGCAAGCCGGCGAAGTCCGCGGAAAGAGATCTCGCTACCCCGCCCGCTGTTCCGAACTTTTCACCAGGCCCGGAATACGCGGACAACGCACGAAAGTATCAAGGCGTGCAAGGATTGGAGCGGGCCTCGAATGGTCGCTTGTGGGCGGCTTGGTATACCGGTGGTCGCGACGAAGATCGACACAATTATGTCATGCTCACCACTAGCGGCGACGATGGGAAATCCTGGCAAACCGTTTTGGTGCTCGATCCCGACAGCGACGGGCCCTTGCGAGCGTGGGACCCCTGCCTGTGGCACGATCCCTCCGGCAAATTATGGCTTTTCTGGGCTCAGGAACGCATGGGCCCGGTAGATATGGGGCACAACAAGCGAGGTATCGGCACCATCGCAACCTTTGCCATCACGACGTCCGATTCGGGGAAAGCCGCCCCCGAGTGGTCGAAACCGCGACTGGTAAGCCACGGCGTGATGTTGAACAAGCCGACCGTGACCTCAAAGGGTCAGTGGTTGATGCCAATCGCCACCTGGGGAGGTCGTTTGAGCGATCGGGTCGTGACGACGCCCGATCAGGGTGCCACCTTCACCGAGTTGGGAGCGACCGGTAGTCCCGACGTCAATACAAGAGCGGCCGACGAACATATCATCATCGAACGCAAGGATGGCTCGCTGTGGATGCTGGTTCGTGGCAACTTTCGACGCGACGACAAGCCCGCAACCTACATCGGCGAAAGCGTCTCGCGCGATGGCGGAAAAACCTGGACCGATGTTGTGCCGAGTACGATTCCCCATCCGATCACGCGATTTTGCATTCGCAGACTGGCGAGCGGCCGATTGCTCTTGGTTCGCAACAACCCGCCCGACGGGAAAACGCGTTCGCACTTGACCGCGTTCCTCTCGGATGACGATGGCAAAACCTGGAAAGGCGGTTTGCTGATCGACGACCGCGACCAAGTTTCTTATCCCGATCTGGTGCAAGCGGGCGACGGATCCGTTTACCTGATCTATGATCGCGAACGCCGAGGCGCTCGCGAGATATTGATGGCCGTGTTCACGGAGAAAGATGTGCTGGAGGGCAAACCCACATCGACCGAAAGCCGAATGCGTGTACTCGTCAACCGAGCGACAGGCAACCGATTCGCCAAGTAGGTGGCGGGACGTCATCGGACGCAACGGGTAGTCGAAGGTAATTTTACGACGCGAACATCCATAGGGGCCTTTTTGTCTCACCAATCGGCGATCTCGATCATTCGTTTGACAAGCACCTTCTTCTGAAGTCCTAAAATGAAACCTACTGTAATGCCAGACAACGAGCGAATCTTGGAACCGTTGTGAAGGGCCATGGACATGAATGCAAGGGTTGTGCAGAACTGGATATCATTCGCTATCGGATCGCCGCAGCCTGCCGTTTTCGCGAAGAACGGAGCAACGAAAAACCCAGCGGTGATTAAGAAACATGAGGACGGAGCAGATGATTGGCGAAAAATGATACTTGCAATTGCTAATCCGTTATGCTCCGAGGTATCACCTCGGACAGATGATTTCTAACTTTAAGTCGGGCTACACTGCAATCATGGCTGAACGACTTCAATGGTTGGTGTTTTCAAAACTCAAGGCTTCACGTTTGCTGTGAACCAACGACGCCGAGCATGGTGGTCAAGAACGTGGCCGAGTACTTCGAATGAGGAGTGGCCAAGGGCCTTGAACAGCAACACATGGCCAAGAAATTGTGGCGAGAACGGCCAACTGAGCCCGAACCGAACTTGCTTATCATTCTTGCTCTGATGGCTAAAAAAATGACGTTTGCCACGATAAGGGTTCGCTTCAAGATCGGCAAATCGTGAATGGATGAGTCCGATTCGGAAATTCGGACTCATCCATTCACTGCTGTCCAATCATCTACGCATGATGATCGCCCGACAAGTTTATCTCGTCGCTTCCGTCTCCTGAACTCGCAAGTTTTTCGCGGTCCATCTGGATGACGATCTCACGTGCAATCATCTTCACGATTCGGCGGAGCAAGAGGCGAAGATCCGTTTCTGGATTGATTCGTTCGTCATCGGGATTCGCTGAATTCTGGTATGCGCCCGGCCAAGCACATCCCACTCCTGAGCCGGTGCGGGCGAGTAAAGGATGAGCAGGTGTGGCTGGCTGGGTCGATGTCGGCCGGTGCTTGATGTCGGCGGGAATATGATTCGCGGCTTCATTCAGGCGGACTGGGCTTCGCGATCTTGTCGCGTTGTGCTTTGGCCCAGGCGTCGGGTAGCAAGTCGGCGAGGTGCTCGGGCGGCAGTTCGGGGAGGCGGGTCAGGATAGCACGAAGGTACGTCCACGGTTCGATGCCGAGTTCTTTGCAGGTGCCAACCATCGAGTACAGAATCGCCGCCGTCTCGCCGCCTTTGTCGCTGCCGGCGAACATCCAGTTTTTTCGTCCAATAGCGACGGCACGCAGGGCACGCTCGGCGCGGTTGTTGTCGATGGCCAGATAGCCAACGTCAACGTAGCGGTTCAGGGCCGTCCAGTTGTTCAGCGCGTAACCGATCGCTTCCCCCATCGGGCTCTTCGGCAGCACCTGGTCTTTGTGTTCCTTCAGCCACTTCTCAATCGTTTCCAACAACGGCTTTGAGTGTTGCTGGCGATAGCGGACCTTCTCCTCATCCTTCTCGATCTTGGCAACGTCATCCTCGACCGCGTACAGACTGCGAATCATCCCGATCATTTCGTGGCTGCGCCGTTCGTCCGTTGTCTTCGCTTCAAAGAACTTGCGGCGCGCGTGTGCCCAGCAGGCGACTTCCTTGATGTCGTCCGTTCCAAACAAACCCTCGTAACCCGAGTACGCATCCACTTGCAGGTGGCCCTTGTAGCCCTTGAAAAATCCCTCGGGTCCGTCGCGGCAGCGGTCCGGCGTGTAGTTGAAAATCGTGTACGGATTCGCGGCATCGCCGAGACTAACCCACAAGCGGCCGGTCTTGGTTTTACCGTTCCCCGGATCTAGCACCGGGACCGTTGTGTCGTCGTTGTGAATCACGAGCGATCGCAACACCCGCTTCTTCATCAATTCGACCAGCGGCTTGAACAACTCGGCGCAGGCCGCCATCCAATCACCCATGGTCGAACGCAACACGTCGACGCCTTGCCTGCCGAAGATCGACTCCAACCGATACAACGGCAAATGATCGACGGATTTCGAAACGATGACATGAGCCAGCAGGCCCGGCCCTGGTAGCCCCTTCTCGATCGGCTGTAACGGCATCGGCGCGGCCTGGATCAGCGAGCCGACTTTGG
>JAIOQJ010000435.1 GCA_021413475.1 Planctomycetota bacterium
GCGGAAAGACGAGGCGTGAGGAAAAAGGCGGCGGGAGTGGACAATTCAACTATAGCGGAAGGGGGCTGGGACGCAACAGGTTTTTGGGGTGTTGATCCCCGAGGCTCGCAAAGCCACGCCTCGGGGCTTGTGGGAGTTTTCTTCCAAGCCCCGAGGCGAGCCTTTGCGAGCCTCGGGGATCTGCGGCAATCTCACAACGTCTTCAAATACTCAATCACCGCCATGCGTTCCTCTTCAGTGAGGTGATCGCCGAAAGTATGCCCTCCGTTGCCGCGGCCGGGTAGGCGAGTATCGTAGATTTTTCGCCTTTCGATCGGCTTGATCTCGACGGCGGGGCCGTCCTCCAACTCCCGATACTTCCAGCCGAGCTTGACCTTATCGTAGTCGGCTTCATCGGTCTTGAACGAGCGCGTCAGCATCGTCGGCCGTTTCTTCGAATTCAGCACGTGGTAAACCGTCGGCACAGAGCCGTTGTGGAAATATGGGGCCGTCGCCCAGATGCCGTCGAGCGGCGGGGCCTGGTAGCCTCGCGAGGGGAGTGCCTGGTAGCCGGACGAGAACCAGCCATCCTGCTCCTTGGCGAACCACGACTGATTGTAATAGTCGGCAAAGGTCGGCGTGATTCCCTCGTATCGCTTCGGATCGGTGCCGATCTCGTCGAGCGGGACAATCTTGTTCGGATAAGTCGAGTTCTCGCCGTAGGTGCCGTGACACGAAACGCAGTTCGTCGCGAAAAGCTTTGCCCCCGTACTCGCAAGGGTCTGATCAATCGCGAACGGATATTTCGGCGCTTCGATGGTCTTGAGATAGGCATCGATATCGCGGAAGGCGGCTTCGTGCTTCTCGAACTCTTGCCGGGTGGTGATCGGCGTCATCATAAATTGCATTTTCGACCGCACCGACCGAGCGTCCGCTCCGCCGGTGTGGTACATCGTCTTTTTCTTCTTGAGGTGCCACCAGGGCGGAACGTCCTCGCAAAGATCGTCGTGCAGTCCCAGTTCCTTACGCGGTCTAATTAGCGACAAGTCAGGGTTGCGGAAACCGAGCAGATAGACGGCCATGCCCCCGGCCTCCGACGTGCCGCGAACATTGCCGAAGACGAATGGCGTGCGCGGCGGCCGACCGTCCGCGCCTGACATCTCCTCGAAGAGTGATTGGATTTCGAGCGAACTGTTGCCGAGGCCGACGTAACTCTTCCCCATGATCGAACTGCCATGGCAGAGCATGCAATCGATGCTGACGCCCTGCACGAAGAGAAAACTCGCCTTGCGCAAGCCCATCGGCAAATCGTCGTTTTTGTACGGAGCGACATGAAGACCATAACGATCCCGCAACGCCGCCGCGTAATCCACCGGCTTTTCTTTCACCCCGTCCCATCGCTTCCAGACTGAGTCGAATGCCGGTTGCCGCCAGGCGGGCGGAATAAAGCTCGTCTCCAGCAACGCCTTCTTGCCGCGCTCCGCCGCCGTCGGCTCCGCCGCTGAGATGACGGACGGAATGAGAAGGATTGACAAAAGCCAGAGACGCATGATCGAACTCCCGGATCGCGGGCAATGCTGGCGATGGAGAGTATTGTACCCGAGGGCGGGGAATTCGCCATGCGGTGTCGCGGTGCTTCTCATCGCACAATCAACGGCAGAAAATTCACCAACGTGTAGATCGTGAATAGTGCCGACAGAAACAGTCCGCCGACGGCGACTGGATGGGTGAGGTGCTTGCCGCGGTCGCTGCCGAGGGCCTGGGGGAGAGCCCAGCCGACGAAGATGCCGCCGAGTAGACCGCCTAGGTGGGCGCGATTGTCAACCTCGGGAATCTGCGTACCGAGATAGAGTTGGTAAAGCGAGTAAAAGATGAGTGCCCCGCCGATACGCTTATCTTGAAGTTCGTAATGCCGGCGGTTTCGCCAGAAGAAACCGATGATGGCACCCCCGAGCCCAAAGATCGCGCCGGAGGCACCCACGCTGGTGTGGCCGCCGTAAAAACTCAGGACCGAACCGCCAATGGCACTGGCGACGAACAGGGTCAGGAACTGCATTTTGCCGAAGGCATGCTCGCACGCCATACCCAGGATGAAGAGCATGATTAAATTGCCGACTAGGTGGGCGACGCTTCCATGTAGAAATGCGGCGGAGAGCAGCCGCCAGATTTGGCCGTCTTCGACGCGTGGGCGGTTCATCGCACCAATGGCGATTAGTTTTTGTTCATCGTCCAGAACGTTCTGCGACACTTCCGCCATGAAGAATACGCCGCACAAAAGGCAGAAGAGGATCGTCAGGGGAGGAACGACGTTCATCCCCCGCTCAAAATCGATCTGTTCGTGTTCGACCATGTGAGTCGAAATCACGGGCAAATCGTCGTCGTCCTCGGTACGGCGGGGCATGGGTTTGTTTGGTTTCCCCTTCAGTAATGTCGCCGGCGTGATGAAGGACAACCGGCACGCCATAGGTGCAACACAAATCCGGTAAGCCCGATTTGCTTTATCGCTTTTCACCCGTGTCGAGCAAGACACCGATCGCGACGCCGATCCGGCGATCGATTTCCAGATCGCGGTCCTTGGTGAAATCGAGTACATAACGATCGGAAATGGTGAATTTGCGGTTGAAGACGCCGAGGAGCCGTTGATCGCCGACCGACAGGAAAATGAAATTCGTGCGGAAGAGCCCGCCGAAGATCATGCTGAGCAGGTCGTCGAACACGCCAAACACACGGCGCAGCATCGAGATGATCAAGGAGTCTTCCTTGACGATGAACATCAACTTCTTGTCCGGATCGTAGACGTACCAGCGCTTTCGGAAGATGTTGTAAAGATGGTTCTTACGAAAGCGGCAAAGGATCTCACCTTCCGAATCGGCCAAGGTATACCAGGCATTGATGAAAACGACCTTTTGATCCTGAAAGGCCCGCATCAGCGGGTTTTTCTTCCTTTCGTCCGAGAAGAAGGTGATGTGGCGGCGCGGGATCAGTTTGTAATAGAGGTAACACGTGAGCGCAAATCCGCCGATGCCGGCAATGGCACCGACCACGAGGCCGACCGCACCGCCTAAACCCACCATTGCTCCCAATCCTGCGGCGATCGACAGGACCAAACCTCCCAGCAAGACGGTCGCCGCCAGACAGCCGGCCCGCACCATTGCCGGCCGCTCGATGTAGATGATCGGCTGGCCATTGGGATCGGAGACGTGGTACTTTTCCGTGAACAA
>JAIOQJ010000551.1 GCA_021413475.1 Planctomycetota bacterium
CTGCAAGGATGTCATCCGCAATCCTCGCTGCGCCTTCGACGGTTGGCCCTTCCCGGATACTCGACTGACGCACTATTACGATGCCGATCAAACGGTCATCAAGCCGTTCACCGAAGCGTTCCCCGGCGTGAAAGCCGCCGCCACGCTGAAGGAACTGGTCGACAACGTCGATGCCGTCTGGCTCGGTGACGCCTCCGGCTTTGGCGATGATCATTTTGATTTGATCGCGCCCGCCCTCGAGAAGGGACTCCCGACTTTCTGCGACAAGCCGATCGGCCACAACGTCGCCGAGACGAAGAAGATTCTCGACTTCGCGAAGAAACACAAAGCTCCGTTGATGTCGTCGAGCTTGTTCCGGCACGAATTCGGCATGGAACACGCCCTGCGGCTGCGTGACTCGGGAGAATTCGGCAAACTCGAATACGTGATCGCCAGCATGGCCGGCGGCTATTCGCCCAGTGGCTGGGTCGTATACGGCCAACACCCCGCCTGGACGGTGATGACGCTCTGCGGGCCTAATGTCGAAGCGGTCAGTCTCTACGCGAAGGATAATGCCGCGCACGGCCTGGTCACCTACGCCAATCGCCAGCCCGCCGAGATCTGGTACGGCCGGCCGGACTTGGTCGGCAACTATTGCCAGACCCTGGTTCACTTCCAGAAGAAGCGTTACGAGTTCACCCCGTCCATCGAAGGCGATTTCTGGTACGGCCATCACTACGAGATCTTCCGCATGGCCGAGGTTTTCCGCGGCATGGTCAAGACCGGCAAGGAACCGGTGCCCCATCAGGAGATACTGGAAGTGACGGCGATCATCCACGCCGGGGTGAAGTCGCTGAAGGAAAAGAGCCGCTTGGTCGAGTTGGCGGAAGTGATGGGATGATGGTTGTCTCCGCGCCGAAATAACTTGGCGCGGAAGCCGTAGCCAAAACAAGAATTTGAACCACAGAGGCACAAAGATCACAGAGAAAGCGGAATTTTCTGTCGAATTTCTCTGTGACCACTGTGCTTCTGTGGTTCAACCGTCTTCGGTTTTGGTTCCGGTTACGTGGGGATGTGGTTCGTTTTCTGAATGTTTTTCCCACGCCTCGCAGTAATGGAGGCTATGTATCGCGGATCAATCCGATCCCGTTACTTCGGCGGCACGTTATTCGGCCCGGGGCCCTTGTACTGCTTCCAGTACGCCTCGTGGTACGGGTTGATCGCCGGGCCTTTCACGCCCTCGTTCACCATTAGCGGTAGCGTTCCCTTCCACCATTCGTCGTAGGCCTTTTCCATCGTTTCGATCGTCGAGGCGTTCTGCGCGGCAATGTTGCTCTTTTCGCCGGGGTCGGACTTGAGGTCGTAGAGTTCCCACTTTTTTTCGCCCCTCCCCGCATTGACGAGGTGGTAGTTCTTCCAATAGATGCTGCAATTGGCGAATTGCACCTTTTCGGGCGTCTGCCGTGGATCGATCTTCGGATCCCAGCGGCCGACGTGAACATAAAAGAAGCGGTCGGCCCATTCCGCTTTTGGATCTTTCAGTAACGGCACCAAACTACGGCCCTCGACCTGCTTTAGAAGATCGCCGTCCATTTTCGCCCCCGCCAATTCCGCGAGCGTCGGCAGCATGTCCCAGGAGCAGGTGAGAAGATCGACATCGACGCCTCCCTTGAGCATGCCGGGCCAGCGCCAGAAAGAAGGGACGCGCGTGCCGCCGTGATACGGTGTCACTTTCATTCCGCGCATTCCCGCGTTAAAGACGTCCGCACCGGTGGCCGTGCCGTTATCGGTCATGAAGATCACCAGCGTGTCTTTTTCGAGGCCGCGTTCTTTCAACATCGCGAGAAGCTGGCCGACGTTGGTGTCGATGTTGGTAATCATGCCATAGAACTTGGCGACCGGCGCGGGCACCTTGTCCTTATATGGCGTGTCCGAACCGGGCGGACAAATGAGGGGGCCGTGGGGCGCGTTCGGCGTGATGTAGCAGAAAAACGGTTTGCCCTTCACCGAGTCGATCCACTTCTCCGCCTGCTTGAAGAAGACATCGGTGCAATAGCCGGTGGTCTTTTCGAAGACGCCGTTGTGGCGAATGACCGGGTCGAAGTACTTGTTCCCCGGGGCATCGCCGCAACTGCCGGGATAGGTTTGGCCGATGCCGCCGCAACCGTGGATAAAGACCTCATCGAAACCGCGTTTGCCGGGCTGATAAGCATCCTCGTCGCCCAGGTGCCATTTGCCGAAGATGCCGGTGGTGTAACCGGCCGTTTTCAAGACCTGCGGCAACGTCGTCGCCTTTAAGGTGAGCCGTTCGCGTTCCATGATCGTGTGGGTCACGCCGTTGCGAAACTCGTGCCGGCCGGTCATCAACGCGGAACGCGTCGGCGAGCAGGTGGGGCTGACGTGAAAGTCGGTGAAGCGAACGCTCTCGCCATGCAGACGATCGAGGTTCGGCGTTTTGATGAATGGATTGCCGTGGCAGGCGAGATCGCCGTAACCTTGGTCGTCCGTCATGATCAGGACAATATTCGGCTTCTTCGCCGGCTCGGAAGCGCTCACGTGTCCTGCGAGCATAACCAACGCCACGGTAAACCAAGTCTTCATGAAAGTGGCTCCTGCGGGATTAGAAACTGGCGAGCCAGGTTGCGTAGGCACCTGGTGGAATTCACGTGTTTACTCCAGGTGCTTACGCAACCTGGCTCGCCGATCATTTCTTTGGCAACGCGACGATTTTGTGAAAATGGAGTTCCACCTCGCGATCGAACACCCGGCGTAGTCCCGCGACGAGGCAAGCCGGCTCGTGCTCCGACTGGCCGATCTGCATGATCTTCTCCAGCGACGTGCCCGGTGGGACGGCGAACGCGTCCTGATGAATGATCTGCTCGCCGGCATCGAGTTCCGGCACGATGAAATGGACGGTCGCCCCGTATGTCAACATGCGATGCTTGAAGGCGTCCTGATACGGTTGCGGCCCCGGGTACGGCGGCAAAAGCCCATGATGCAAGTTGATGATGCGGCCTCCCGCATACTTCCAGCAAGTCGAGGCGGGGATGATACGCATGTAACGGGCAAGGACAACGTAATCGACCTGGTACGAATCGAAGAACGAGACCATCTTCTCGTTGTCGGGGTTCCCCTTGTCATCGCCGATCATGTGCCAATCGACGCCAAATTTCTGAGCAACCGATTGGCAAGCGGGCCGATTTCCCAGCACCACCGCGGGCGTGCCCCGCAAGATTCCATCGCGCATCGCCTGCAACACCGCCGTCGCCGGTTCCGGGCGATGGGTAGTGCAAATTGCCACCCGTGGCAATCGAGTGTTCTCATCCGCGGACCAAGTGCGGATGGATAGACCTTTATCCTTGCCGATCGTGTTCATCGAATAGCGAAGCTGATCGATCGAAATCCGCTCCGCCGGCCAATCCATACGCAAGAGCATCGCGAAGAGCCGCTCCGTATCGCGATCATACATTTGGATTTCCGCGATATTCGCCCCCGCCGTGGCGACGTGATGCACAATCGGATCGGCAAGGCCGCGATTATCCGGGCCGACGGCGGTAATGATGACTTGCATGAGTTCGGGTGGACCTCGTGGAAGGCAGGCGTTTGGTTGATGCTTAGTTTATGGGGCGGAGGAGGTGTCTGGGGGGAAAGCGATGCAAAAAGGGAGGGCAGGCATATCCGCAGATGCCTGCCCTCCCTTTTTCTGTTAGCTGGGGAACATGGATTCGAACCATGACTAACTGGTTCAGAGCCAGTCGTGCTACCGTTACACCATTCCCCAATTCATCAGGTAGATGGTAGCATCGACTGCGGGGTTCGACAAGAGCGGTCAGATCTTCACGCGCTGGCCATACGTCAGACGCAGGTTCTCATCAGTGAAAACTTCCGAGATGGGCCCGCTGGCAATTTTGCGGACGTTCAGAAGCGTCACCCAATCGAAGTAGTCTCTGACCGTTGAAAGATCGTGATGAACCACCAAAACCGTGCGGCCGATGTTACGGAGTTCGCGGAGCAGGGAGACGATGGCACTTTCGGTGGTGGCATCGACCCCTTGGAACGGCTCATCCATGAAATAGACGGCCGCGTTCTGCACCAGAGCACGTGCTAGAAACACGCGTTGTTGCTGGCCGCCGGACAGTTGACTGATCTGCCGATCGGCCAGGTCGAGCATGCTAACTTTGGCTAGGGCATCCCGCGCGGCCGCGTATTGAATGACGCCGGGCCGGCGAAACCAGCCAATGGTGCCGTAGGTGCCCATCAACACGACATCGAGAACCGTGGTCGGGAAATCCCAATCGACCGTGCCGCGTTGCGGGACATATCCCACACTGCGCCGCTGCTTCGCGTATGGCTTGCCGAGAATCGCCACGCTGCCGGCGATTGGTTTGATCAGGCCGAGGATGGCCTTGATGAGCGTCGTCTTGCCCGCGCCGTTGGGGCCGACGATGGCCATCAGTACCCCGGAAGGCACGTTGAGATCGATATCCCAGAGGACCGGCTTATCGCGGTATGCGACGGTCAGGTCGGCGACGTCGACCGCTCGCACTTTACTTTCCGTCTGCACCACAGCGTGTCTCCACGTTGATCATGTCGCTCTTGGCGAGCCAGGTTGCGTAAGCTCCTGGAGGAAAAAAGCCTCCAGGAGCTTACGCAACCTGGCTCTCCGGCCTACTTCGCGGAAAGTGCGTTCACGATGGTCCGGACATTATGCCGCACCATTCCGATGTACGTTCCTTCGGGCGTGCCCGGCTCGCCGAGGGCGTCGGAGAAGAGGCGTTCCTCGCAGAGTTTCACCTTCACATCCTTGTATTGCTTGGCGACCGCTTCGAGGACGGCCTCGATTCCCGCATCGGGAACGGACGTTTCGCCGAAGATGACGGGGATGCGTTGTTCACCGATGATCTTGACCAGATCCTGCACCGAACGCGTGCCCGCCTGGGTGGCTGTGCTTGTCCCCTGGAGACCCTTCACCTGGAAGCCATAAGCGTCGCCGAAATAGCCAAAGGCATCGTGCGCGGTGATGATGACGCGTTTCTTCTGGTCGATTTTGGCGACTTCCTGGTGAATCTCTCGATCGAGTTCTTCGAGCTTCTTCTGATAGGCTTTAGCTCGGGCGTTGTAAGTGTCCGCATTCTTGGGATCGAGATCGACAAGCGCTTCCTGGACGGCATCGACAGCCTTCATCCAGTATTTGACGTTGAACCAGATGTGAGGGTCATGCGTCCCCTCGAAACCAGGCTCCGGAGTTCGCAAGTCGCTTGGCTCCAGCTTCCGCGCGACTGCGACCGTCCGGATTTTCTTGCTGTTCTTCTCGAAGACCTCTCCCATTTTAGCTTCCAGCTCAAGGCCGTTGTAAAGGATGAGGTCGGCCTTGCCGAGGCGGTCGGTGTCGCCGGAGGTGGGATAGTATTTGTGCGGATCGCTTGCGGGACCAAGCAAGCAATCGATCTCGACGAGATCGCCGCCGACTTCCTTGACGATGTCGGCGATCATGCCCGTCGTGGTAACAACCCGCGCTTTACGATTGGAAAGATCGGGCCGCGGCATCCCTTCATCAACGCGTTTGCAACCAGTGATGGAACAGGAAAATAGCACCAAGCCCATGATGAGATAGCGAAGCATGACATCGTCACCTTTCAGGTAGTATCAACTAACAATATTTGTTAGTCTACACGAAATAATAGCCAATGAAAAGCCAACCCTTCGGTTTTGACGGAAAAGCAGTTGTCACTTTGTCAGTAAATCATCCGAGGACTTGACTTCGTTTCCCCCAGCGGGCTAGACTGGCATAGTTCATAATCTGTTCTATCTCCCTGGATTGCCAACCCACAACGGCGATCTGGGGTTCTCGTTTGTCCGGGCAAGTCCGGAAGAGATCCCAGGCGTGAAGGCCATCATCAGCGATATTCACAGCAATTTCGAAGCACTCTCCGCCGTCCTCGAGGATATCGGTAAACAGGGAGTGGAAGAGATTTATTGCCTGGGCGATGTCATCGGTTACGGTCCGAACCCGCGTGAATGCATCGACCTGATCATGAATTGCAAGATGGTGCTTTTAGGCAATCACGATCAAGGAGCTCTCTTCGATCCGGACGGGTTCAACCGTGCCGCCGAGATGGCGATCATGTGGACCCGCCAGCAGCTCGAACTTCCGAGCGAGTCCCGCACCATACAGGCCAAACGCTGGGAGTTTCTGGCCGAGCGGCCCCGGTCGTTCCGCGAGAACGGTTACCTCTTCGTTCACGGCTCCGCTCGCAATCCGCTCAACGAATACGTGTTCCCCGAGGACATCTACAACCAGCGGAAGATGGAACGCATCTTCACCCTGGTTGAACGATACTGCTTCCAAGGCCACACGCACGTCCCCGGCATCTTTACCGAAGGTTTGCAGTTCCACACGCCCGACGACGTCGGCGGAGCATACAAGCTCGATGGCAACAAGACGCTCTGCAACGTCGGCTCGGTCGGCCAACCACGCGATCTCGATCCACGGGCCTGTTACGTGTTGCTCGACGATGACACTATTCGCTTCCGCCGCGTCGAGTACGATGTCGATACGACGGTGAAGAAGATTTACGCTATTCCCGAGCTCGAGAACTTCTTGGGCGATCGGCTTCGGGAAGGGCGATAGGAATTAGTCCGGTTGCTCCGCAACCGGTCATCGAGAATTCCGGTTGCGGAGCAACCGGTCTACTAAACGAAGAAACCCCGGCCAATTGGCCGGGGTTTCTTCGTATCACGATCGCATCTCACTTGCGAAACATCCGGCCGAACAGGCCGCTGTTCTCTTTGCGAGCAACTGGTGCGGGCGGTTCGGGGGCGACGCCTGAGTTCGGTTTCCTGCCGGGCCATCATCGCCCGTTCGCGAGCCATCGAGCATTCCATTTCGCGCATCTGCTTTTCGAGGGCCTCCTCGTCGTCTCGGAGCTGCTTACGTTCCTGATCGAGCGTGCGGCGCTCTTGATTGAGCTTCGAGCTATCTTGTTCCAATTCGTCGGCCCATTCTTCGAGCTCATCGCGAGTTTTCGGTGCTTTCGGCGGCGGAACACTGGCAATCTGCTCTTCGAGCTTCTGAATTTGATCTTGGAGTTCCATGATCTTGTAATCACGTTCTTCCAACAATTTCTCGACTTCCTGATCCTTTGATTGCCCGCGAAGTTCCTGGGCGCTAGCTTCCTCGAGCAGCGGCTTCATCTCTTCCATGATCCGCGTGAGCTCAGCATTTTGCATTCGCAGATTTTCCAGTTCATTCGAGCTGGAAGACGCTGCCGGCTGCATCGGTTGGGCGAACGGGATTCCCGAATCGACTGACCGAAACTGCGACGGATCGAGCCGTGATTCGGGTAAGGGTGTCAATTTCGCGCTCGATCCGTGCGAAATATCTTGAACTAACGAATCGAGATCAATGGTCGATTGAGTGCAACCGCTGCCTCCAAAACGACTTGCGTCACTGCGCCTGGGCGCGAATCGGGAGGGAGGAGACGGTGCTTCGCTCTCTTCGGGTTCGGGAATCTCTATCGTGGGGGACGAGGGGGGTGACATGAGACGTCGGCGAAGTTCCGCCGGGCTCATCTTGGTGGGGTTCGGATTGGCCATTAGCCTGCCTCTTCTGATAGCTTGGGGGATTTACGCTGTTGCGATAAGAAGTCCCTGTTCCGCAGGCTTCTGGGTACGCAACGGTTATCCCGTACAGAGCGGTTCTGTCTCGCAAGCCTAATTTGCGGATTAAACAAGTCAAATCAAAATGACCTGTCGCGTAGACTTTACCGGTTGGCGAGGTTGCCTAACCGGACCTTTCGCTGTTCCGCGAATTCACGCCAACGAATTGCTTGCTCCGCTGTTGAGATGGGTGAACATCCCATAAGGGAAATCCCGTTCCAGGATCGCCGAGCGTCCGAAATTTGTCGAGAGCGATCAGCCAGGCAATTTTCGGAAGCTGAACGGAAGATTCGGGTTAGATGCGTGGTAACGATTTTACCGCCAAGCCCCGAGGCGAGGCTCTGCGAGCCTCGGGGATCGATTTTGAATTGTTGAATTAGTCTGGCAGTCAGAGGAACACCGGCATTAGAATAGCCGAGTGAGTTTGCCATCTTCGTACACGTTCCCCTGGACCCTCTGCAACCCAGGAACGACATCAGGAGAGTCTGGACAATGACCATGGTCAACAGGCTCAAAGCCTTTACTGCGATTCTCGGGGCGGCAGCCCTTATCACGAGTGCCTTCGTCCGGGGTGATGCTCCCGGCGGGAAGACCACCGGCACCGGGGGCGGCTTCAACCCCATTGGGGTCAAGCTCAACGATGATCTCATCACCAATCGGTTCAGCAAGCAGCCCGTGCTGACCTATGAAACCCAGTCGGGCGAAGCATACTTCGCTCTACAACTCAAACTGACTCTGAAGGCCGCCCCGGCCCGGCCGCGGGATCTCGTCCTGATCGTCGATACTTCCGCCAGCCAGGTTGGCAAATATCTCGATGCTTCACGGCTCATCGTCGATCGTATCATTCAAGATGCTTCTCCTCGCGACCGCATCAGCCTGTGGGTGATTAACACGCCCAAGGCGACCCGCCCACTCTCGGGCGGCTTGCGTGATGCCGATAACAAGGACCAGATCAGCAGCATGGCCAAGGCCCTCGATACCGAATACGCTTCGGGTGCCGTCGATCTCGCGAACGGCATCGACAAAGCTCTTCTTGATTTCGATGGAAAGATCTCCCGCCAGCAAGCGATTGTGTTCATCGGCGATGCCGAGAGTGCCTACGCTCAGTTGAACGAGAAGGAACGATTTCAACTCGCCAGCAAGGTTCGTGAAGCCAAGGTTCAGTTCTTCGCCATTCCCGTCGGCACCGCCATCAATGGCTTGAACATGCACGCCTTGGCCACCGGCACGGGCGGCAGCGTGGTCCGTTTCAGCCAGGAAATCAAGGACGCCAAGAAAGCGGTCATCTCCCTCGTCGCCAAATTGAACGAGGCGATGCTCGTCCCCGTTATCAACCCGACGAAATTCGATTTCGGCCCGACCGTGGCGGAATTCTTCCCGACCCGTCTGCCGCCCTTACGCGGCGATACGCCCACTCTACTGGTCGGCAAGTTCGTGAAGGGGAAGATGCCCGCGAAGCTGGAAGGGACAATCGACGGAAAAGTCGGCACCGTGGAGACCAAAGTTACTGTCGATGAAGTGGTTCCGCCGGCCGGGGTCGAGAATTTCTTCCTGACCGCGATCGTTCGCCAGTGGAGCGAATCGACGATGAAGGAAATGCCGGCCATGTTGCGATCGGATCGAACGCTGGCCCTCGCCTTTGAGCAAGGCCGACTCTCGCGCGACGAATATTTGACCCAGGCCCAGTGGGCGCTCGGCGCGAATCAGTTCGAGACGGCGAAGAACCTTTCCAATGCCGCTCAAAAACTCGATCCGAACGATGCGGAAGTGAAGGCGCTTGCCAAGGTCGTCGCCAAGATCGACAAGGGCGAACTGACGCTCGAAAAACTGCGGGCCGCCACCGGCCAACGCATCGGCGTGAAGTTCGAGAAGGACGAGAATGGCCAGATGCGGCAAGTCCGCGTCAATCTCGAGGAGATCGCCTGGCAAGATCCCGCTGTTCAAAATCCGAACCCGAATAACAACGCCCCTGTCGGCGATCCGAACGCCTTGCTGAAGGCGGAGCAGGCTCGCAAATCAATCCTCGAGCAGCAAGTAAATCTGACCGTGCAGGAAACGTTGGCCCGCGCCCGCGACCTGATGCGTTCGGGCGATCCCAAGTCCGCCAAGGACCTGATTCTCGCTCAGCGTGATTCGATTCGTTCGAATCCGGATGTCGGTGAGGCTCTTCGCAATCAACTGATCGGACGGATGGAAACGTTGATGATGGACATCGGCATGCGTGGCGAGGTCATTCTGCGGTCCAA
>JAIOQJ010000552.1 GCA_021413475.1 Planctomycetota bacterium
CCGCATGGCGGCAGCCGGCGCTTGACGGCCGGCGATCCCGAAACGGAATTGTTGCGTCGCTGGATCGCTTCTGGAACCCCGTGGGAGGAAGCGGGCAGTTCGCGGATGGAGCGCATTGAGATCACGCCGGCGATCCGTGCCCTTGGCCGCGGACATCAGCAACAGATCGTGGTAACTGCGGTGTTCACTGACGGTTCGCGGAAGGACGTTACGCGAACCACGGATTTTCGCAGCAACGACACGGCTATCGCAACCGTCGATGAACTAGGCCTTTTGACCACGGCCGAGCGCACGGGCGAAACGGCGATTGTCTGCATGTATCGCGGCCAGGTCGGCACGGCCCGCATTTTGGTGCCGCTCACGCAAAAAGCGACGGGCGCGGTTGCCGAAGTGAAGCCATTCCCCCGTTCCAATTTCGTTGACGATCATGTCCTCACGAAACTTCGGCAACTCGGCCTGCCGCCGTCCCCCGTGGTTGACGACGCGGGATTTCTGCGGCGTTCCACGCTCCAGATCGCGGGCCGGCTGCCGACTGTTGAAGAGGCAAAGCAGTTTCTCGCTGATACCGATCCCGCCAAGCGCGTAAAGCTGGTCGATCGGCTTCTGGAGAGTGGCGAGTATGCCGACTTCTTCGCGCAGAAATGGGCCGACGTCCTCCGCAATAAGCTTCGCAAGCAGCGCGACCGTTTCCCGGGCACTGTCGGCTTCCATCGCTGGATTCGCAACGCGCTTGCCGACAATATCCCGTACGATCGCTTCGTGAAGGAGATCCTCACGGCTAGCGGCAGCCCGGCGGTCAACCCGCCGTCGCAGTGGTACGGCGAGGTGCGTTCCCTTGATCGCTACGTCGACGACACAGCCCAGGTGTTCCTCGGCGTGCGGATTGGCTGCGCCCGTTGCCATAATCACCCCTTCGAGAAGTTCAGCCAGGACGATTACTTCGGCTTGGCCGCGTTCTTCTCGCGAGTCGGCCGTAAAGGCGGCACCGGCCTGCGGACCGAGCGAGCGTCCGAAGAAGTCATCTACGTGCTGCCAAGCGGCGAGGTAAAGCATCCGTTGACCGGCAAAGTCGTCCTGCCGCACGGATTAGATGGTCCCCTGCTCGATATCGCTCCCTACGATGATCCGCGCTTGCATCTGGCGGAGTGGATGCGCCGGCCCGACAATCCGTACTTTGCACGGGTGTTCGTCAACCGCATGTGGGCGCACTTCTTCTCGCGCGGGTTGGTCGAGCCCCTCGACGATCTGAGACTCACCAACCCCGCGGCAAATGAAGCCCTTTTGAATGCTCTCGCGCAAGAGTTCATCAAGAGTAAATTCGACATGCGGCATATCGTGCGGTTAATCTGCACGAGTACCACCTATCAACTCAGTTCCGCGCCCCTCGACGACAACCTGGAAGACACGCAGGCCAACGCGAGATTCTACCCGCAACGCCTTTCCGCCGAAGTCTTGTTCGATGCCTTGAACACGGTCACGCAGACGACGCGTGGACAGTTCTCCGGGCTTCCCGAAGGGACGACCGCGGTGCAATTGCCGCACGAGGATTTTCCGAATGAGTTTCTATTGCTCTTCGGCCGTCCGCCGCGCGAGAGTGCCTGCGAGTGCGAACGCGTGGCCGAGCCGAGTTTGTCGCAATCGCTCTTCCTGATGAACGACCCGCAACTGCTCAGTAAGATTGGTAACAAGGGTGGCGTCGCGGGGAAACTGGCCACCGACAAACGGCCGCCGGAAGAGAAAGTGCGCGAGTTATTCCTCACGGTGCTTTCGCGCCCACCGACTCCGGAAGAGATGAAGAAAGCCCTGGATCATATCCAAAGCGAAAAAGGTGCCCACACCGCCTATGGCGACTTGATCTGGGTCATGTTGAATATGAAAGAGTTCCTTTACGTGCGCTAGACGTTTAGCCGCGATTCGAAGAATCGCGTTTCGGGAGAGATGTTCATGCCGTCGAACAAATCCGCCATCCACTGCCCCGGCCCCGTGAATCGCCGTAGCTTCATGCAAATCGGCGCGTTGAGCATGGGAGCCTTGGCAGGCGCTGGCGTGCCGACCAACTTGGCGCGCTTGCTCGCGGCACAGGCGGCCGCGCCGACGACGGACAAAGACTTCTCGGTCATTCTCCTCTGGGCCGGCGGCGGCCCGAGCCATCTGGAAACGTTCGACATGAAGCCGGACGCTCCGGTCGAATATCGCGGCCAGTTCAAGCCGATCAAGACCAACGTGCCCGGCATCGAGATCACCGAATTGTTGCCGAACCTCGCCAAGATGGCCGACAAGTTCAGCATCGTGCGCAGCCTGTTCCACAATCGCAACGAGCACTCGGGCGGCACCGCTCGCTTGCTTTCGGGCTACGCCAGCGTGGCGTCGGATCCCTTCCAGAGCGAGTTTCCAACCATTGGCTCGGTGGTAGCTAAGCATCTCGAGGACCAGGTTCGCGACTTACCGCTCTACGTTGGCAATTCCGTGTTCTACGGCGGCGGCCCCGGCTACCTCGGGCCAGCCCACGTGCCGTTCATGTTCAACGGCGACCCGGCCAGCCCGTCGTTCAAAGTCGGCAACTTGTCGCTGACTCCCGAGGCCGCGACCCAGTTGCACAAACGGCAGCAGTTGCTGAACGGCTTCGACACGCTCCGCCGCGAAATCGATCGCACCCAGACGATGTCGACGCTCGATAAATTCAACCAACGTGCCCTGGAAATGCTCACCAGCACCAAGACCCGCGAGGCCTTCGACCTGTCGAAGGAGCCGGATTCCGTTCGCAATGCGTATGGCCGCACGACGGGCGGGCAGAGCTTGTTGCTGGCCCGGCGGCTCGTCGAATCCGGCGTTCGTTTCGTGCAGCTTCAGGCCCACTTCCCCGTGGACAAAAAGAGCGGACTGGTCGGCGCTACCAACTGGGACGATCACTCCGTCAACGCGAACATTTTCGAAGCCTACAAGGATCGCATGCCGCAGTTCGATATCGTCGTCCCCGCGTTCCTGAACGATCTTGACGCTCGCGGCCTCGATCGCAATGTGCTCTTTATCTTCTGCGGCGAGTTCGGGCGAACTCCCAAGATCAGCAACAAGGCTCCCTACGGCCCCGGCCGCGACCACTGGTGCCGGGCCATGAGCATCTTCCTCGCGGGCGGCGGCATGAAGATGGGTCAGGTCATCGGTGCCACCAACTCGCGCGGCGAGGATCCCGCCGAGCGCGTGATGAACAGCAATTGCCTACTCTCGACCATTTACAAACGCTTCGGCATCGACACGACTAAGTCGTATCCCGACAAGACCGGACGGCCGACGCAGATTCTGACGGACGGGTCGCCGATTGAGGAGTTGTTGTGAGAGGGGCGAGATCGCCGCGCGAATCTCCGGAAACCCTCCGATTCACGGCTAAACGTCGACGATTTTGTTTAGCCGCGAATCGGAGGGTTTCCGGAGATTCGCGCGGGCTTGTTGTCCAACCGGATCCGATCGCTCAACACCGATAGCCCATATGCCGGGACCGCCACCAGCAGCACTTCCAACCATTGCACGACACTCAACATCGTCAACCGAAAAAAGCCTGCCGAGAACGGCCAGTACATGGCAATCAAGTAGGCCGGGATCACCAAGAACGAGAGATGAAACAAGAATTTGTCGGCAGCAATTGGCTGTTCGTTGCCATCTGTCAGGGCGCGATGCAGGTTCGTGATTCCCAGCAAGACGAGCATGGAAAGAAGCATGGTCCGCTGGGTTTTCTCATCATTCAGCCAGACGTGTTTCGATAGCGCCAGGATCGCGATTCCGGCCACAGCGAAGACGATTCCCGTTCGAACGGCAAACCAACCGACATCCCGCAGGAACGACGTTCGCGTGGCGACCAAGGAGCGTTCTCGCGTCAAGGCGATCAGAAAAGCAGGGACACCGATTACCAGCCAGTTCAGCAAACTCACTTGCTGCGGCAGGTACGGGAACGGGAGGCCGAAAACGCCAGTGGCATACAGCAGGATGATGATCAGCGAGTAGACGTTTTTCACAAGGAAGAGCTTGGCACCGCGGCGTAAATTGCGAACAATGGTGCGGCCTTCCTCGATCGTTTCGGGGAGCATCGCGAAGTCGTTCTTTTCCAGAACCAGACTGGAAACCGTCTTTGCGGCCTGGCTTCCTTCGCCCATGGCGATGCCCAGGTTGGCCTTCTTGATCGGCAGCACGTCGTTGACTCCGTCGCCGATCATCGCCACGTGCCAGCCCGCTTTCTGCAAGGCTTCGACGATTTGCACTTTCTGAAGCGGCTCGACCCGGCCGAACACACTGTGATCGGCAACGAACGCTGCAAGGTCTTTCGTCGCAGCCAGATCTTTGCCGCTGACGATCGGCTCGCGTGAAAGAGGGAGTTCAAGGTGAGCAATGGTGGCGCGCACGGTTTCGGGGTTATCGCCCGATATCACCTTAAAGGCGATCCCTTGGGCCGACAACGCTTTGAGGACGGATGCCGCGTCGGGCCGCAGTTCGTCTGCCAAGGCGACCAGGGCCACGAAGCGGAGATTCTGCGGAAGCGTTGCGTTTGCGAACGAAGTGGCGGCGACGGATTCACTCGGCACTTCCGCGAAGAGAAGCACGCGCAGGCCCGTCTTCTGGAGTTTGACCAGGTCGTCGTTCCAATCGACACTGCCTTTGATCAGAGCCTCGGGAGCGCCGAGGACGAATACACGCTCCTCTTTCTCATCGCGAAGCTTCACCGCGCTGTAGCGATTCTGCGATTTAAACGGGATCTGATCGAGCACCGTGGCCTCGTGCCGGCCGTACGCGGCGCAAATGGCCTGGATGTTCTTGTTCTTCTGATCGATCGAGGCCGTCGCGAAGAGGGAAAGACGGCGTTGCACCTCGGCTTCGGGCACGTCGGCCGCGAGGATTTTGATTTGATCGAGCCGCAGCCGATTGGTGGTCAGCGTGCCCGTTTTGTCCGTGCAGATCACATCGACGGACGCCATCGCTTCCACGGCATTGAGGCGCTGAACCAGAGCGCCACGGCGGCTGATGAC
This sequence comes from Planctomycetota bacterium, assembly GCA_021413475.1. GTDB lineage: Bacteria > Planctomycetota > Planctomycetia > Gemmatales > Gemmataceae > JAIOQJ01. The sequence goes on from JAIOQJ010000552.1 coordinate 5,013, forward strand.
CACGGCACCGATCGTGAACGACACTGTTGCCGTCAGGACGAGACCCTGAGGGATCATCGACGTGATCGTGGCCGCGATCATCAGCACCAGTTGATCGCCACTGACGAGTTTCAGATAGTAGAGCGTGAAATAGAGGGCGCAGAGGACGAGGGCGGTCACGCTCAAAATCGAGATGATCCAGTTGATGACGTGCGTCATCGGACTGGACGAATAACTGTAACGACGGGCGGCCGACGAAATGTTCTGGGCGAATGCTTGATCGCCCACTTTGTCAGCACGATATGTCCCCTCGCCCGTCACGCACATGCTGCCGGAGAGAAGGGTCGCACCTTTTTCACGGCGAACCGGGTCCGATTCGCCGGTGAGCAGGGCTTCGTCGAGCTCCAGGAATTTCGCATCGAGTACCGTGCCGTCGGCGATGACCGTATCGCCGGCCATCAGCATGATGGTATCACCTTCAACCACGTCGCCTGCTGGAATTTCGCACGATTGGCCGTCTCGAATCACCCGAGCTTTGGTGGCCGTCAGAATTGCAAGGTGATCGAGTTGTCTTTTGGCTCGCCAATCCTGGAATAGGCCGATGATCGTGTTGATTAGGGCGGTGCCAGTAACGGAGATCCCGGCCTGCCATTCGCCCTGATAGAAGAGGGCAACCGCCGCGGGAATGACGATGAAGTTGAAGAGCGTGAAGACGTGCCGCGAAACAATCGGGAGATAATCCGCCCACGCGGATCGCCGAGTTCGATTGACTAAACCTTTGAGCGTTCGCTCCGCGACTTCGGCGGTGGTCTGGCCCGGTGTGGATTCGTGGTTCATGCGGAGAGATGGCTCGATGCGATCACTTTTTCGCCTCTAACTTTCCCATCGCGTCCGCGATTTTTTTGATAGCGGCATCGTTCAACTCGTCAGCCCGAAATGCGAAGTTAGCGACCACCTTGCGTTGAACGTAAAGAAGCACCGTCACTTCGGCCTCATCATTCAGCTTATAAGTGGGCGGACCGATCGGATCGTCGTATACGCCGACGGGGACCGACTTGATTCCTGCTTGCTTTGCCCACTTGGCGAGATCGTCGAGGGTCACTGTCTTTTCGCCGAGCACGGTCATCCAGCAACGCGAGGCATCCTTCGGCTGGGCGAGTAGCCAGTCGTCGCCTTTCACCAGCAATTTGCCGAGCGGTTCCGTCAGCTTGCGGGCGAAGATCACCACGGCCGGCTTCTCGGCGGTTTCGCAGACATAGCAAGTCTGCTGCCCGCGCTGAGCACCGGTGGCGACGAGGAAACTATACGGCCCCGGCTTGG
>JAIOQJ010000553.1 GCA_021413475.1 Planctomycetota bacterium
CTTTGCGATCACGGAAGACAACATGGTGGAGATTCCGGACACCGCGCCGGCTGCGGCACCCAAGCCGGCAGCCCCTAAACCGGCGGCACGGGTGGCCCCGCCTCCCAAGCCGGCTCCTCCGCCGCCTGAACCTGAAGAGGAAGAAGAGGCCGGGGCAGGAGATAATCCCTTTGGTTTTGGCGGCGGCTCGGCCGGAACCGAAGACGAAGAAGAAGAGCGCCCGAAGAAAAAGCCGGCGACTCGCAACGAAGCGGCGCGGCCGAGCAAGAAGAGCCGCGTCGAGGACGACGAAGAGAATGAAGCTCCACGTTCACGCAAGGGGCGTAACGACGATGACGATGACGATGACGACGATCGACCAGTCAAGAAGAAGGCCAAAAAGGGTGGTTCAAGCAAGCTCATCTACATTATCTTGGGCTTGGTTCTTGCCGCGGGTGCCGTGTTGGCTCTCGTTTTTCTTGATGTGATTTGAATGTAACCCTTGAGCATCTAGCCCCCGGCTTGCCGGGGGCTTTTCATTTCCGCCATTCAAATCTCCGATTCGTCCAACTTCCGTTTTGCAATCGACGCCCCACCCGCAATATAATCTCCCTATTACTTTGATTGGCGTGCCAGGCTGCGTCAGTACTTGGAGGAACGCAAACCAAGCGCCAAGCCCTCCAGGTGCTGACGTAGCCTGGCTCGCCAAATTCTTGTCGGTCGCATCGCCATTCCTTTTTTCTTGGAGTCTGTTGATGAATTCTCTCCCGCTTGTCACTCGTCGCGATGCGTTGAAGGGCCTGGGCGCGGCCGCCTTGGGTGCCCCGATGGTTTATCGCGTTCACGCCGCCGCCCCGAGCGAGACGGTGCGGCACGCCAGTTTTGGCGCGTCGGGAATGGCAGGGGCTGATATCTCGTCTTTGGCTTCCCACAAAAACCTCAAACTCGTCGCGGTGGCCGAAGTCGATGAGTCGCGCGTCGCCGACGTGAAGAAGCGTTTCCCGGATGTCCGCGTCTATTCCGACTGGCGCGTGCTCCTCGACAAAGAAAAAGACCTCGATTCGGTCAACGTCTCCACCCCCGACCACATGCACGCACCGATCGGCATGTCGGCCATGCTCCTGGGCAAGCACATCTATTGCCAGAAGCCGCTGACGCAGACGATCTTCGAGGCCCGGCAGATGGCGAAGGTCGCGGCCGAGAAGAAGCTGATTACCCAGATGGGCATCCAGATTCACTCGCATCCCGTCCATCAGACGGTTGTCGCTGTCGTCAACGGCGGAGCGATCGGCAAAGTAAAGCAAGTCTACAGTTGGAGCGGTAAGGACTGGGGTGATCGGGCCAATCGACCCGAGCGAATGGACCCGATCCCGAAGACGCTCGATTGGAACGCCTGGCTCGGCGTGGCCGCGGAACGGCCGTTCCTGGCGGGTTACTACCATCCCGGCAACTGGCGCAAACGGCTCGATTTCGGCACCGGCACCTTCGGCGACATGGGTTGCCATATTCTCGACCCGGTCTTTGGCGCGTGCGGTTTCACCTCACCGGTCTCGATCGAGGCCGACGGCGATGGCCCCTCCAACGATAGCTGGGGCCTGAGTTGCCATGTGAAATACGTCTTCCCCGCCACCAAATTCGCGGTCGATAAATGCGAACTGCACTGGTACCACGGCAGTTCTCGGCCGCCCGCGGAGATCGTGGCCCTGATCGGCACCCGCAAACTGAACGATCAAGGCTCGATCTACATCGGCGAAAAGGGAACACTTTACTCGCCCTACATCGCCGCCCCCGTGCTTCTGCCCGAAGAGAATTTCAAGGAATTCCAGATGCCGAAGCTCGCTGGAGCAAACCACTACCACCAGTTCGTCGAGGCCGTCCGCGGCAACGGCCAAACGTCGGCCCCGTTCTCCTACGCTGGCCCGCTGACGGAGATGGTTCTGCTGGGTTGCCTGGCGACCCGTTTCCCGAAGACCGCCATTCAGTTCGACACCGCAACCCTGAAAGTCACCGGCAACGAGAAGGCGCAAGACTATGTGCGCAAGACCTACCGCAAGGGCTGGGAAGTTGCTGGGCTTTAACCTGTTATTTGAGCCTGCAAGGCTCATTCCGTCAGCCCAGGCCGTGAGGCCTGGGAACGTGAGTTTAGTTGCCATCGACCCTGAAAGGGTCGTTCAGTGAACGGCTCTTTCAGGGCCGAATTGGAATCGAAAACCAGTCCCAGGCCTCACGGCCTGGGCTGACGGAATGGGCCTTGCAGGCTCGCAACCCTACCCCGCTTCATTTTGAAGGCTTCCATGAAAAAACTCCTCCCTCTTCTGCTCGTCGCAGTCTTCGCTGGTCTTCTCATCGCCCAGGAAAAGGAGCCGCTTTACCTGGAACCGCTCGATGTCAATCCGCCGCACGTCTCGAAAGATAAGGACGTGAAATACGACTACGACATCGTCTACGTCCGCGCTCCGCGGCAGGGCGATAAAGTCAACTCGAGTTGGCCCGAGATTGCTCATCCCGCGTTGATGGATGCTGGGGCCGACTTGATGCTGCTTCATCCGGACGGCAGCGAGGAACTGCTCGTGAAGGGAGGCGTGGATGGTTCGATCACCGACCCGGCCGTGTCGCTCGATGGCAAGTCGGTCTATTACGTTCACATCCAGGGCTTGAAAGGGACCAGCCAGCACGGGCAGCCGCCGTTCAAGGGGGCCGATATTTTCAAACTCGATCTGGCCACGAAGGCGATCAAGAAAATCACGACGCAGGACTTCACGCCGAACATGGGGGCGGCCCCCTGGTCAAGCGATTTCCGCAAGGCCGAGCCGAACCGGACGTATCTGAACTATGGCGTGCTCAATATGGGCCCGTGCCCGTTGCCGGGCAACAAGCTCGTGTTCGTGAGCAACCGTAACGCTTTTCGCGCTCCGAAACATCCTTCGCCCTGCCTGCAACTTTTTGTGCTCGAAGAAGACACAGGCAATCTCGAGTGCTTCGGCCATCTGAATCTCGGCATGGCCTTGCACCCGACGGTACTCAAAGATGGCCGGATCGTTTTCTCGTCGCAGGAATCGCAAGGGCTGCGAAGCTCGATTCTCTGGGGCCTGTGGAGCATTCACCCCGACGGCACCAACTGGGGGCCGGTGATCAGTGCGTTCGATCCGGGCTCCGCGCCGAACGCCTTCCATTTCCAGACGCAGTTGTCGGACGGGAGCATCGTCGCCGAGGAGTATTACAACCAGAACAACAGCGGCTTCGGGGCCTATCTGAAACTGCCGCCCGTCGTACCGGAAGGCTATGCGTCCTTCGGGCCCGGCTACATGGCCGATCCACGCAATCCGCCGTTGCGGTTCGGTCGGCATTACAACGGTAAGGGGATGATGTACCGTTTGCCGTTCACCCCATTCGGGGCGGAGTCGCTGACTCGTTTCGCGAATAACGGCGAAGGCGAGGCCGACCCGTCGGTGCTCGGTAAGAAGGATTCGCCTCGCGTCGGCAAATTCACCCATCCCTCGGCCGCACCCGATAATCATCTACTTACCGTCTGGTCGCCCGGCCCGGTGAATCACCAAAACGGCATGCGTGAGCCGGCCCCGGATGGCGGTATCTACCTGATCAAATCGGGCAAGCCGATCGATGAACCGGGCCAGATGCGGTTAATCAAGAACGACCCGAAATTCAACGAACAATGGCCGCGTGCGGTCGTTTCCTACGAACGCATCCACGGTATCAAGGAACCGAAGACGCTGCCGTCATTGAAAAATGACGGTAAGCTTTCGAAGAGTCTTCCCGAGGGTTCGCCGTTCGGCCTGATCGGCACGTCAAGCCTTTATAAACGCGAAAGCTATCCGAACGGCGTCGTCAAGAAGGGGAGCGTGACCGCGACTTTCGCTGGCGGCCGTGATGGCAACGGTTACGAGGGTCTCGATCCGTTCAACACCGCCGAGAACGGGGCCTCGCTCAACTGGTTCAATCAGGGAGCCGACGCGGGGAAATACTCGAACGACGATATTCACGCGATTCGCATCCTGGCCATGGATCCGACGACCGACCGCAAACGCGGCTACAAGGAAGGCCGGCTTTTCTACAGCCACGCCCAGGAGCGGTTGCGTATCCTCGGCGAAATTCCGGTCCGCAAGTTCGGCCGCGACGGCTCGATGAGCGGGCAACCGCAAGATCCCGACGGCAATCCGGATACCAGCTTCCTCGCCAAGATCCCGGCGGATGTCGGCTTCACGTTTCAGACGCTCGACAAGGACGGCATGGTGCTGAACATGTCGCAGACCTGGCATCAACTTCGGCCAGGTGAAATTCGCCACGATTGCGGCGGTTGCCATGCTCACAGCCAGAAGCCGACCGAGTTCAAGGACACCTCCGCCGCCAAGGCCGACTACACGATCTTCGATCTGACCGCGAAGACGCCACTGCTGACGACCAAGGCCCAAGACGAATCGGAGCAGCAATGGGACACCGCCAACGACAGCGGCCTGCGTTTCGAGGACCGCCTGAAGAACGTCGAATATCACCGCGACATTCGCCCGATCCTTCAGCGAAGTTGCGTCGCGTGTCACACGGGAGAGAAACCGGCCGGTAATCTCGTTCTCGACGACGACAAGCCGTTCACGGTGCCGAATCAGGGCAAATATCCCGGGACGTACTACCGCCTGGCACTCGACAAGGAAGCGAAATTCGGCCACAAGCCGGTCATCCACAATGGCTCGTGGCGGAATCAGAATGCGTCGCGTTACGTCCGCGAATTTCAGGCTCGCCGCAGTCTGTTGACATGGAAAGTCTACGGCAAGCGCACGGACGGCTGGACCAACGACGACTTCCCGTCCGAGACGATCCCCGGCGACGCCAAGTCGTTGCATTGGAAGGGTCAGCCGATCGAGGCGACGCCGCACAACCGCAACCGGGCCGACCTCGATTTCATCGGCACCGCCATGCCGCCGCCCGAGGCTGTGAAAGAAGGAAAAGTGAAACCGCTGACCGACGAAGACCGCCGCACGGTCGTCCGCTGGATCGACCTCGGCTGCCCAATCGATCTCGATTACGATGCCGGCAATCCAAACGGTCGTAGCTACGGCTGGATGAGCGACGACCAGCGGCCGACGCTGACGTTGACGTATCCGCTGCCCGGCAAGAACGAGCAAGTGACGCGCGTGCTTTTCGGAGCCTACGACGGCCAGGCCGGCCTCGACGAGAACAGCCTGTGGGTCTCCACAAGTTTTGAGATCAACGACTGGCGCGCGAACCAGAACTTCGCCAGCCTGTGCAAGAAGGTTGCGCCGGGCGTCTGGGAATTGAAACTGGAGAAGCGGATCGACAAACTCGAAAGCGGCAAGATCGTCGTGGCGATCAAGGACCGCCAGGGCAATCTGTCGCGGATTGAGCGAGTGTTTTCGGTGGGGAAATAGTACAAATGGCGAGCCGGCTCCCGTCAGGGGCCGGAGGTGTCAAAAACGAAGACTCTGGCCTTTCACGGGGGCCGGAGTCTTATTCCGTCGTAGCGGTGAAGACTCCGGCCCCTAACGGGAGCCGGCTCGCCCAAAATCTGCCTGTTTTGCTCCAATTCTCTATCACAACCTCATGATCACTCCACCCCCCGTACCCTCCCCGCGGCAGACGCTTACCTACATCCACGAGTTGCTGCGCTCGCGCGGGTTGATCCCGAAGCACAAGCTGGGTCAGAATTTTCTGATCGATCTGAACCTCGTCGATCGCATTGTCGAGACGGCGGAAATCGACCGTTCCGATTGCGTGCTGGAAGTCGGCACGGGGACCGGCTCGCTTACGGCGCGGATCAGCGATCATGCGGGGGCCGTGGTCAGTGTCGAACTCGACCCCGACTTTCACAAACTGGCGGGCGACTTGCTCGCCAGCCGCGGCAACGTCTGGCTGCTGCACGAGGATATTCTCCTTCGGAAGAACGCGAATAATCCACGCGTGCTGGACGAACTGAAAATACGGGCCAAGAATGCCGGTTGCACACGCTTCAAGTTAGTAGCGAATTTGCCGTACGTGGTGGCCACGCCGGTGATTTGCAATTTGCTGCTGGCCGAGATCCCGATCGAGCGCATGGTCGTGATGGTGCAATGGGAATTGGCGGAGCGGATGATGTCGAGCCCCCGCTCCAAGGAATACGGCTCGCTGGCGGTGCTGGTGCAGAGCCTCGCGGACGTGAAGATGATCCGCCGGTTGTCGCCGGGCAATTTCTGGCCGATGCCGAAAGTCGATTCCGCGATCCTGCTGATCAAGCCTGACCCCGCCAAGCGAGCGGAACTCGGCGATCCGGTGCCGTATCGGGCTTTTCTGCGGGATTTGTACACGCAACGGCGGAAAAACGTGCGCTCGGCCCTGGCCGGTTGGCCTAGCGGCCGGCGCGAGAAAAAAGACGTCGATGCCAAGCTGGTGGAAATCGGAATCGACGGTTCCGTGCGGGCCGAGACCCTCGACCTGGCCCAGCACCGTCGGCTCTTCGAGGCGTTCCGGGATTTTTTTCCGTCTGCGTAACCCAGGGTTCGCAAAGCTTCATATCGTACGCATGAAGTTAAGATTTTTCACCGCAGAGACACAGAGAAAACAGGAGAATTTGGTAAGAGACTACGAGTAAATTTCGACTTTCCATTTGTTGTATTCTCTCCGTTTTCTTCTCTGTGCCTCTGAGTCTCTGTGGTTTAATTCTTCACTTGATGCACATGGGGGTAGATT
>JAIOQJ010000554.1 GCA_021413475.1 Planctomycetota bacterium
ATTCGCTTCATTGGATTTTTTTCGAAAATGCAATTGCCGGGTGCGCAGTGTGGTAATAGTGTGATGCTGTTTGTCAAAAAACTCTGAGTTAAGAAGCTCTGAGAGAACCCTGAATTCGTCTGGGAAATGGCCCGAAACTGCGGTTTTGCCAGAGCCTCTAAAGAACGATAAGGGAGACACGATGCCCGACTACAGATCCGCGGGGACGAACCCCGAACTAATCGCTGACGTCAACGTCGTCCATGACGTGCTCGAACACCTGTGGAAAATTATCGATGGGTGCGAGCTCCGGAAGTTCACGAAACGGCGCGGCACCGCGAAAGTGACGCATGGCGCGGCCAAGCTCTTTGGGCAGCGCCGTGCCTTCTCCGACCTGTACCTTTGGCACCCGAGCCTCATCGACACGATGCAGTTCCTCGGCCACGTCGGCGAGCACCTGATCCAAGTGGCGGATCTGCGCAGGAAACACGATTTCAGCACGTTGAAAATCTACTATCACCTCTACATTTTGGGAGAGGAATCTCAAAGCAAGAATGCGCTCAGTCGCAATTCCGCCACGCCCAATCAAATTCACACCTGGGCCTTCAGCGGATTCAAGTCCTTCGTCGTGGAAATGGAATTGACCGGGCCGGCGTTATTGAAGCTTTGCGCGGATCAAGGCAAAACGTCGCTGGGCAGAAAACTGAAAGAGATGCTCATCGCTCGCTGGGGTTCGTCGGGCGTGGAGTACGGAAACCAGCGCGACGCGGACGGCAAAGAATCCTACAAGTATTTTCGCATGAACAGCGGCGTGGCCATGCACTTGACCGAGGGCATGGGTTGGATACGGGCATGAAAAAGGGGTCGGGAGTGAATGGCATGAAGATAAGGCGTAAGTCATAATTTTCATTAACTTTACGAAACGGAATAGTACCCTTCTTTCCGAACTTGGAGATAGGGCACAAACGAGGACGCTTGTGCTACGTAGGGCAAGCGTCCTCGCTTGCCAGTGCTATGCGGACTTCGAACCGCCTTCGCCGTATTCGCAGACCTTTATTTGGTAAAGTCTCGCGGCTTATCTTCATGCCATTCATTCCCGACCCCTTTCGTATTTCCCTTTCTGCCCTCCGCTACTCACCTTCCGTGGTTCTAACCCATCGACCCTCAAGGGGCGTCTAGAAACGGGCGAGCCGTTTCAACAAGCGCCAGCTGGCGTTTATCAATTTTCGTCGAATTTGAAACGGGCCCTACCGCCTCGGTCGCACGCGCCCCCGCCAGCTTCAAGGATAGGCGAGATTTTTTTAATGGTGTGGACATTTCGTGACATTTCGTGACACCTGTCGGAAAACCCGGCACCAACCCACCCCTTTTCGGCTGATGAGAACACAACCGGCGTCACGCGAGGGTACGATCGATTCGCGAAAATGCAAATCGCGCCAGGCGAGCCGGCTCCCGTTAGGGGCCGGAGTCTTTCCAAACAGGGAAATGAAGAAATGCCCAGCAGTACGATCCGCCCTCAAGCGTACCCGATCGTCTGGCTACATATTTTCGAGTGGGGGAAACGCAAGTCCGATGGGCGCGACCTCGGGTCGACGAACTTATCGAAACAACTCCCGACGCCAAACCTCTTTGCCGGTTTTCTTGTTTTCGCAAAACAAGGTGCGATCCGCAACCACGATCACCAACTCGCCGTCCGGATGAACGAATGATCTAAAAAAGGATCTCCAGCCATCGGTGAACGATTGGCTTTTCTTTCCTGTTGCGATCTCCCAAACGGCATTGCCGACTGTGTGGTCTATTACCAGGTTCTCCCCGGAAACATCGAATTCCGCGTGAGTGAGGATAATGGTGGACCGGTAAGAAGTGCGGCGACTCCCGTCTTTTTCCTTCGGCGGAACCTCATGCGTAAGCTTGCCCTCATGCACGTCCCATACGGCAGCGTAGTCGGCGATGTATGACCGTGAGCCGCCAGATTGATTGCCGATTACAGTCGCCAACTTCTTGCCGTCCCTTGAAAAAGAGAGCGAGGCAACCCGCGTATACATTTGGGGGCTTTTGTCGAAAGAGAGCTTGCGAATTTCCTTGCCGGTTGCCACGTCCCAAAGCCAGATGCTATCGATGCCATTGGTGCTCGCCACCATCTTGGAATCTTGTGATACCGCCATCGCCCTGCTTTCCCAGCCGTTGCTATCGTTCGATGTTCCTTCAACTTCTTCAAACTCCATTCCGTCAATGACGACTCTCCCCCGCCACTTCCAAGAACGGTTCGGGCTCTTCGCCCCTTCAGATATCGTTCGCGCGAGTTTCTTGGTCGTGTAATCCCAGCATTGAATCGAACCGCCTCGCCCGGCAACGAGAAGGCTTTTACGGTCTGGAAGGAAAGCAATCGTGTGAACGCGGACAACTTGTTTGTCGACAACCTTCCGCGTGCTCGCCGTTTCGAACGCAATCGGCGTAGTGTCTTTTTTGGAGAGGTCCCAAATGGTGATGTAGGCGTTCTCGTCCGCATAGCCGACCAGTCGTCCGTCAGCGGAGACGGCCACCGCAGTTCGGCGTGATGCGCCATTCTCTCTGGAGGCCTTCAAGAAATGGCTGCGTTTGCCGATCTTCAGATCGTAAACGTGGACGCTGTTAGCGTCGTCCGCAACCGCGATTACTTGGCCATCCGAAGAAAGAGCGGCCCCGCTGGCCGTTACCTCCGGAGGCTCTCCAAGGGCTGCTGGACCTGATGCCAAAATGATCGCGACGGCGACCAGTGTCCTACTTCGCATATTTCGGCTCCATCCTTGGGATGTCGAATAGGAAAAAAAGTGTCGAAAGTCGTTACCGACGCCTTTTTCAATTATTTTCCACGCCGTTTCCGTTGGCCTCAAACTCGCTTGGCCCCGCCCTCGCGGCTATTTCGTGAACGAACTTTGACTTTCGGCTGAATGTTCAGAGTGCCTTGTCTATGGTCCGGTAGCTCGATGCCACCCTGACTCTTCGAAAGCACTGCGGTAGACCAACGCGGCTTTGCCGCAGATTTGCCGTGCCGCCGCTTCTTGGTCGGGAGCATCGAACCCAATATACACAAATGCCGGATTGAGATCGATCGCGGTATTCGAGACGAACTCCAGCGCACACGACCCACGGCCATCGACATAAACAGAAACCAGCCCACGCGGACGTATTTCAGCGGGTACTTCGTTCGCCGAATACTTTCCCTCCGGCTTGCTTTGCATGACCGCGACAATCTTCTGGAACCCCGCCAAGCGCTTGCCGACCGCCTTCGTCTCGTCCGAACTGCCACACCCTTGGAGCACTGATGCGGCGCACACGGCGAGAGTGATGGTCGGAACGGCCCGGTATAATGACCGCATCCAATTGACCCTCCGCTCGCCCCGGAGCTTGCATTGTTAATCAGGCGAGCCAGGTCACGTCAGCGCCTGGAGAATCGCAAGTGACATGCAAAGTCCTCCAGGAGCTTACGCAACCCGGCTCGCCGATGCTTACGCAACCTGGCTCGCCTTTAGCGAGCGCCTCACGGCGGCGGTAGCTTGAGTAGGTCGCTGATTTCCGTGAAGAACTTGCTCGATTCGTAGCCGTATTGCTTCTCTTGCCGTTCTTTCATGCGCTTTTCAACCGAATCCGTCGGGCCCATACCGTCGGTAATTTTGCGGATGTAGGGGAACAAGACGGTGCCGATTTTCGCCTCGGCGGCTGCGATCAACTTCTGGTCATCCTTCTTTTCGAGGGCGGCAATCTCGTCGCGCAGCACCAGCAGGGCCCAGGCGAACTGCTGGGCGGTGTCGTGATCGATATAGCCAGGCGACTTCGGATTGCCGATCTTTTCGATGTGTTGCTTCAGGTTCTGGAACAGCAATCGCGTACCGGCCGCGTCGTACTTCACTGCGTCGATCTGCTTGATCAGCGTGCCCGTAACGTCGGACAGATTGATGGCCGCTTTTCGAATGCGTTCCGGGTCGCCGAACGGCCGTGCATCGAATGCTTTCTTGAGTTCCTCGAGATCTTTATCGAAGTCCTTGCGGATCGTTTCAATTTCCTTCGGGTCCTTCGAATTCTGGCTCGCATGCTGGACGACCAGATCGAAGAGATCGGCTTGCAAGCGCATCAGCGGTCGGCCGGGGGTTCCGCCCGTTCGGTTACGGCGGTCGCTTTGCGGCTTCAGATCGTGATGGCAGGCGGCACAATCGAAGTGGGCGAAGTCGAGTAACTCTCCGCTCTTGAGCTGGGCCGCGTCGTCGGCGAGGAGCTTCGCCGAGGCCTTGAAGGCCGCCGCAGCACCTTGAGCGAGGAACGCGGCATCGAGGCTTTCCTTTTCGCGATAATGAAAGCGCGCTTCGACTGACTTGGCACCATCGGGTTTCTTCAATTCGTCCTGGAAGTACTCGTTTTTCGCATAGGGGTGATAGTGCCCTGGTTGCTGCCGTGAGTAGGTGGCCAATTCGAAGACCGGCAACGGCGGATGTCCGGCGGCGTACATGTCGTGCGTGACGAACTTCCCTTCCTCCTTGTTACCGACGTGGCACGACACGCAGCGCTCGGCCCGAACGGTCGGCGAACGCATGTCGATTTCACCATCTTTGAACTTGGCCTCGGGGGACTTTTCCCGCCAGGCTGCCTGTGTGTGGGGCGCGAACCATTTCTCGGCAAAGCCGTGGCAAGCTTCACAACTGACGCCCAGTCCGGTCTGGAATCTCGCCTTGCTGGGGTCCACATCATCGAGCATCGCACAATCGATCGGGTCGGCCTTGCGAGCCACGGAATCGTAACTCAGATCGATCGAATGGCAGGTCAGGCACTCGGCCGCCCGGGCCACCTCGTATTTCTCGCCTCGACGGGGGTCCTTACGCAAGATCTCCTGCATCTTGGCGGGGAGATTGTCGTTCGCCTTGTTCGGAACGATGTTCTTGAAGGCAAATTGATGGAGGTCGTTCTTGTTCCAGAAGGAGTACTCGTCGAGCCGAAGGAACTTGGTGGTCCCGTCCGCCTTTTTCTTTTCGAAGAATGGCCCCTCGCCCGCATGGCAGGCGATGCAGTTATCGGCTCCGAAGGAGTTGTTCCGATTGATGACCTGTTTCGCCGGCACCTTCGGCTGACCCTGGACGGGGCTATCGTCGTACGTGAACCCCAGGCCCAGCAACGCCAAAAGAATCGTCGCGACGGACGTTCGCCAGATCTTCGGCGTCATGGTCTTCCCTCGGGTTTGGGAGTCAATGGAAACAAGTCCTGAAAACTCTTCAAGAGCGCCGCGGGCTTCGCGGTTTTGGGACTGTCAAAGCCTTCCGGGAAACGGAGGCCCTGCTTCAATTCGATCAGCGGTCTCTTCAGGCCATCCGGGCGGTCATGCAGCCAGGAGTAATATATTGCCGTCAGTCCCAGGTAGTGCTGAGTGACGCCGTCCCAGTCCAGATTGTTGAACTTTTTCCGGTCGTTCGTCAAGCCGTTTTCCATGATCGACCGGAAAAGCGAGTTGTGCTGCGTGAATGTCGGCGGAGTCGATCCGTCCTTCGGCAGGAGCAGCCCGAGCAACCCGTTAATTTCCGTGCGCGCCGCTTTACACTTGGCGATGATCTTGTCGTTGGCGAGCGGCGTCAACTCCATGAGCTCGCGAAGTTCGTCCACGCTCTTCAAGGAAGTGGTTTTGCCGCCGGTCAGTTCGGTTTTTCCCTCGGCCAGCACGCGCAGCACGGGGAGTGTCCAGGTGCCCCAGGCCATCTTGCCGGGTGCGTGGTCCCAGGTGCTCGCATCTTTCCAGTTGCCGTCCTTATTGCTGAGATCCTTGTGGCAGGCGTAGCAACTGTATTCGGTGAATTCGGGCCAGGGAGCTTTCTTCTCGTTGGCGCGCTCGGCCCGGGATTGCAGTAAATCGATGGAACTCTTCAACATCGCCGCTTGACCGACAGCCCATGAGCGGACGCCGAAATCGGCCGGTTCGCTCTTCTCTTTCCAGTGCTTGCCGTACTTGGGGTGTTCGAGGTAACTGCTGAGTTCAAACATCAAGCGAGGATGCCCGGCCGCGATCAAATCGTGGTTCACTTCGCGATTGGCGTCGCCGAGATGGCACGAGGCACAGAGCGTCGCCCGGAAGGCGAGATCCTTCGTGGGATACAGGCCGTTCTTCTCGGCCTTGGCGTGAGGGCTCAGGGCGAGCATGTCCGGTTGGAAGTGCGTGCTCAGGTAATGCTGGGCCGGCCCGTGGCACGCTTCGCAACTGACGCCCTGGCTGAGGAAGACGCTTCGTTCGTGCGGATCTTTTGTTTCGAGCGGCAGGGAATGGCACTTCAGGCACAGTGTGTCTTGAGCGGCGGGAATGTACTTGCCGCCCCGGAACGCTTCGAGGTTCTTCGAGATCTTCTCGGAGACCTCGTTGTAAAGGACTTTGTACGCCCGCGTATGCGGATCATTGATGACCCAGGTGGCATATTCGCCGCCCGCTCGGTGGGGATCGCCTCCGTGGCAATTGGAAGCGGCGCAAGAGGTTGCGCCGACATACCCAGCCGCGGGAATGCGACATTCCGCTTTCGGAGGTGGAACAGTGCCAAGCGGGGCCGTCGGCGCGGGTTCATCGAAGGGAATGGCGGCAATTCCTACACCAACCAAGACCAATGCGAGCCAAGGCGCGGCCAGAACAAGTCTGGGCAAAAGAGTCTCCCTCGGCAGGTAGCCGACATCGTGGTGTCAAATCATGGTGCGAGAGCATTTCCAGTCTTCCCAAAATTGCCCAGCTTGTCAAGGAGCTGGCTGGTCGGATTCTCAAAAAGTGTGCGATGGGGGTTCCGACGAGGGGAGGCGCGGGTTTCAGCTGGAGTGTGGGAGGGGTTATTCAATTGGAGGTGAGAGTGATGGTAGCGGAATGTTAGCCCGACGCGCCAGCGAGGGTTTCGGCCAGTCTTTAAGACTACGCCTCGACCCACTCCAGCCCGCAGCACGCCGGACAAATGAACTTACCTGCTGCGAACATCGGATTCCCGACACATTGGCAGGCCGTTGCCCTTGCCGGCCGAGTTGGAAGCAGCGCCCGCAACTCCGGCCACCGTCGTGCCCCCTCGACCAGTGCCGACAGCCAATCGTACCGCTCCTCAACAGGCCGCACTCCGAGGTACGGCTCCCGATGGTCAGTACTCCACCGCACAATCTCACCGTCGGCCCGCAACCCGATCGTTTCGTACCAATGGCGGATCAATGGTACGGCTGCGAACTCTCCAACGGTCGGTGCCTCCCAGCGGTGGAACGGCTCGGTCGCCTCGGTCTCGTAGTTGACGATCCGGGCCGCGATGAACGCCAACAATTCCGGCAACAGCGTGACTTGCACCACTCAGCCCTCCGCCACCAATCAATACGCATCCTTTCAAATCTCCACCTCCGCCGGCATCAACACGAACTCATCAGTCCCTTCGGGCCCTTTCGGCAGATCGATCGACTTGACCTTCCAGCCGGGATGCACCAGAACGCCCTTGAACGGCGGTTGGCCCGTTACCTGGCCGACGAGTCGAATGGCCGAGGGGTCGAAGCCGGCGTTGACGGTGACGGTCGAGCCTTCTTCCTGGCCCATGACGGTGTCGAGCGAGAGATGCTTCTTGAGCGTGGCCTGTGCCTTGGCGTGGATCTCCCGGACCGATGCGCCGATTTGATCGTTCGAGAACGACGAGATGTTCTCCATCAGGAAATCGAGCAGGCGCGATTCCCGCTGAAGCAGGCCGAGCAAGCGGATCGGCTCGGGAGACGGTTTCGGCGGCGGAGGGGGCGCGAAGAGTTGATCGACACGGGCTGCGAAGGCAGGATCCTGCGCCGAACGCGACGCCACCTTCATTCCCAGATCGTAGCTCGCCTTGCCGCCGGCTTTGGAGATCAGCAGGAAATACATCCCCGCCACGCCGACCGCCAACCCACCGACCAGGCCAATCAAAAACATCTCCATGAAACCAATCCTTTCGCACGCGGGTCTTCGTCTCTGATTCTCATGGATTGTATGAATCTCGCCGAGCAAAGTACTCCTCACGCTCCGCGTGAGGTCCGGACCTCACGCGGAGCGTGAGGAGTGCTTTCACTTAAACCCCTTCAGCTTATCCGCGAGTTTGACGCGCGCCGTCGCCCAGCGTTTCTTGACTGTGTCCTCGTGGACGCCGACGATCTCCGACGCTTCGAGTTGCGTGTACCCGTGCAGGAAGAGAAGCTCGACTGTTTCGCGAAGTTCGTCGGGGAGCGTCTCGATCGCCTTGAGGAGATCGATGGCGTCGTCGCGGCGTTTCTCGTCGAAATCGGGATCGGCCGGATCGATTCCGCCCGCTGCCTCATCCGTGGCTGGCCCGCCGTTGATCGGGATCGGCTTCTTTTTCTTCTCCTTGCCGCGTCCTTCCATTTCGCGAATTTTGTCGAGAAGAACACGGCGAATTTGCAATGCGGCGAGGCCCATGAATTCCCGCACGGACGTCGGCTTGATGTCGTCGAGCGCTCCGTGCAATCGGAAGTACGCCTCGGCCAGCACACCGGCCGTTTCCTCTTCGACGCGAACACGCACAAACGAGCCGAGCAGCTTGCGAGCGACGATGATCAAGCGTTCGTAGGCACGCGTGATTAAGTCCTTCTTCGCTTGCTCGTCCCCCTTGGCGAGGCGATCGAGCAAATTCTGCATCGCGATGGTCGTGCTGCCGAGGGTGGACATTGGACGCTCCTCTCGAACGACGATAATCGATCGAAGAGCGCCGAGAAGATTTGAACCACAGAGGCACAGAGGCACTGAGAAAAGAAAGAATAGAGAATGAAACGCTCTGATCTGTACACACCTATTTTCGCGGCAATTTCGGCGAACGAATCTTCTCGTTCTTGCTTCTCTGTGCCTCTGTGTCTCTGTGGTTCAATCTTCTAGGCGCTCTAAAGTGAATTCATGGTAATAACCTCGACCCCCCAACGCAAGAACCTCCGGCCGAATCTGCTGGCGAATTGCCGCAAATCTCGATACGCTTCCATCAACCCGCCATCCTGATCACCTTCTGGAGAATGCCAATGTTGATGCGTCGCTGTGTTCCCATCCTTCTTCTCGCGGCTTTCGTAGCCGTGCCGGATTCCTCGAATTCGCAGGAGAAGAAAAAGCCAAATGTATTCACCAACGCCGCCGAGGCCGGGCCCGATTTTCTCATCCAAGGCGAGTACGAAGGAAAGCTCGGCAGCGACAAGGCCGGTGCCCAGGTCGTTGCGCTCGGTGATGGCAAGTTCGACGTCTACCTGCACACCGGCGGTCTGCCCGGCGCGGGCTGGGACCTCAAAGGCAAAGTGAAAGCAGACGCGAAAACCGACGACGGTAAAGTCGTCCTCACTGGGAAATACACGGGCGGTATCGCCGATGGCAAACTCGCCGGCAAGACGCCCGATGGGATCGAATTCTCGTTCGCCAAGCTGGAACGCAAGAGCCCGACGATGGGTGCCCAACCGCCCGAAGGGGCACTGGTCCTGTTCGACGGCAAGAACATCGACAATTGGAACGGCGGCAAGATCGTCGAAGAGAACCTTCTGTTCTGCGGCACGAGTAGCAAGAAGGGAATCGGCCTCGGCAAACTTCACCTCGAATTCCGCTCACCCTTCCAGCCGAAGGCACGCGGCCAAGGCCGCGGCAACAGCGGCGTCTATATGGGCAATTCCGAAATCCAGATTCTCGATAGCTTCGGCCTGACCGGTGCAAATAATGAATGCGGCGCGTTTTATAACTCACGTAAGCCGGACGTGAATATGTGCATGCCCCCATTGAGTTGGCAAACCTACGATGTCGACATCGCGGCCGACGGCGACAATGTCGTCGCCACGGTTCTGCACAACGGCGTCAAAGTGCATGACAAATTTGTGCTCAGAAAGGGACCCGCGAAGCCGGTCAACATCAATCTTCAGAATCACGGGGATCCGGTAATGTTCCGCAACATCTGGTTCGCGGAGGCGAAGTGAGCAATGCTCCCCGGCCTCGCAAAACCTCGGCCGGGGCTACATTCCGCCGCCCTTCCAGGGCTAGGACAAAGTCATGCTTTACTTGCTTTAGCCCCGGATGGGGCGGCGGATTGTAGCCCACGGGTGCGGCTTTGTGAACCCTGGGAGACTATCGAGAAACTCTCATCACCGTATCATCTTCGCCACCTTAAGATACCCGCGGTGTTCCCCCTTAGGTGTGGGCAGACGATTTGTCTGGTGACGCGGTCGTTCCAGGTCGTTTGTCCAAGTGGCATCGGGAGATTCAGATCATGTGGCGACTCGCTAGTTTGGCAATCGTGGCAATCGCGTTCGCGTCGGCGGAGCCGGCGATGGCGCAGCCCAAAGGTCCTCCGTTCGGTCCCCGTGGCGGCGGTGAGGACACGAAGAAACTGAAGGCAGAGCTCGACAAGCTTCAAGAATTGCTCAAAGACATCGAAGGCCGATTGAAGAAGTCAACCGAGCCTGCTCCAAAGGCCGAGGCGAAAGGCCCGTGGTCAATGCCGTACGGTCGTGGTCCGGGCGGCTTCGGCCCTCCCGGTTACGGCCGTGGTTTCACTCCTCCCAAGGCTCCCGCTCCTTCCGCGCGAGGCCCCGTACCGATGGGCTCACCCTGGCGGGATTGGGGACGAGGCCCGTCCTCGAGTTCTTCCATCGAGAACAAGCTCGACCGGATTATCAAAGAGTTGGAAGAAATCCGTCGCGACCTTTCCCGCCGACGCTAATTGATTGGTCTTCCGTGGCGTAACCTCTCCATGTTGCGCCACGGATCGCTTGCTCACTTCTTCGACTCTTCTCCCCATAACCACCGATTAACCGCGGCATCATCGCGACTCCGAACGCTCCTCTCCGGAAGCCTCCGAGGAGCGGCTAAACAATAACAACCCTCCATTACTCGACAAAGCATCGCCGCTAAGTTAAATTCAACTCTGCATCCGCACTCTCCCCCACGAGGGCCCCACCGATGGAAGACACCCCGAAACCCCGCACGTTTCTCACCAAGCCGGAAGCCTTTCGCGATGTCAGCCGCGGCAGCCCGAAGCCGCATTCTCTAAAAGGCGACGACCTCGTCAAAGCGAGGATGACTCCCGAATCCTGGCGGCTCGAGATCCTGGCCGACCCGTCCGCGACGGTCGACAAGCAATACAAGCTCGACGACATGACCGCGCTCGATTTCGCCGCGATCGAGGCCCTGGGGAAGAAGCACTCCGTCAAGTTCCTCAAGGCGATGCAGTGCCTGAACATCGATCAGCCGCTCGGCCAAGGGCTCTGGGAAGGCGTGCCGTTGCGCGAAATCCTTCGGCTGGTCGGCAAAGTGAAGAACGTCCGCCGGGTCTTCTATCACGGCTTCCACAACAACGACCCCAAGCAGATCTTCCAATCGTCGCTCAGTTACAACCACGCGATGGAGACGCCGCCGTGGGAGCTAGGGCCGTTCGTCGCTTACAAACTCAACGGCCAACCAATCTCGCTCGTCCGCGGCGGCCCGGTGCGTCTGATCGTCCCCTGGTCGTATGGCTTCAAGTCGATCAAATGGTTGCACCGCATCACGCTCACCAACGACTACAAAACCAACGACACCTACGCGGAGCAAAACAACGACCCCGAATCGTACCTCAAGACTGCGGCCTATCTCGATCCCGGCCCCCAAGCCTTCAAAGCAGGTGAAGCGATCACCATTCGCGGCACCGCAATGGTCGGCTGGTCCGGGCTGAAACACGTTGAATACTGGCTGCGTCCCGCCGGCGGCGACCACGGCAAACTCGAAGCCAATGACCCAGCTTGGCAGAAAGCAAAATGGGAACCGTGCGCCCTGGAGCCCGCACCCGCCGACTGGGGCGGCAATCTCCCCGACGGCGTGATGCCCAAAGACGTCTGGGGCTTCAACGCCGAAGGCAAGCCCAAGGAGTGGCCGCTGCGCTACAGCGTGGCGTTGTGGAGCGCCACGCTGAAAGACGTGAAGCCGGGAGTCTACGAATTCCGCGCCCGCACAGTGGACCTGAACGGCTTCGCCCAACCGGAGCCGAGGCCGTATCTCAAATCGGGGCAGAATCACGTTGCGGTGCGGACGTTGATGGTGATGGAGTGAATGTTCGAGCAGTTGAGCTTGGCGAGCCAGGTTGCGTTAGCTCCTGGAAAATTGCGAAAACCTCCAGGAGCTCACGCAACCTGGCTCGCCAGCCGAATCAATTCGGGAAGTCATTCCGCCTGGGTCTCTTCCTCTGTATCGCTCAACACCTCTTCGCTGACGTAAATGGGCACCTTGGCTGTCACCGCCAGCGCGATGGCGTCGCTCGGGCGGCTGTCGACTTCGATGAGTTCGCCGTCCTGGCGGATGCGAAGTTTCGCGAAGTACGTGTGTTCCTGCAAATCGCTGATGATGACGTCCTGAATTTCGCCGCCGAGCTGTTCGATCACGTTGGCAACCAGGTCGTGCGTGAGAGGCCGTGGAGCGGGCATATTCTTGACACGGCGGTCGATACTCGTCGCTTCAAAAATCCCTATGACGATCGGAAAACTTCGGTCGCCATCGACCTCGCGAAGCACGATGACTTGTTGATCGTGTACTTCGCTAATAATGATACGGCGGAGTTCCATCTGCACGGGCACGGTCGCCTCCCTTGTTCGACATGCTGTACTGCCTAAGAAGCGATTATAGCGCGGCAGACGGGTAAGGGTCAAGCAAGCCATCGGAAGCCGGCTCGAAATTCATCGACCAATCGGGAAAGAATCAAGTAGAATGGATTGAAATAAAGAGTGTGGGAGATCCGTTCTATGCGGCCGACTTCGATGCCACGAATCCTCCTGGTCGGCGACACCATTCCCGACGACACGCGGATGCCGCTCGAAGCGGCGGGCTTTCCCGTTTCGACGGCCGCCTACGCGGGCATCGATCCGAACGAGGTCTCGCGGGCACAGCTCGTGATTTTCGAGGTCACGCCGCAAACCGCAACCATGGCTCAGGCGCTCTGCCGCCGGTGGCGGATCGATCTGGGCGAGCACTATATCCCCTTCATCTGGATCTGCTTCGATTCCTCCCCGGTGCTTCAGTCCGGCGCGCTCGATGCGGGAGCCGATGTTTGCATCCCTCGGCCGCTCACACCGTCGCATCTGCTGGCCCAGGCCAAGGCACTGCTACGCGTCCAGCATCTCAATGCCCGGCTCGCGGGTCGGGCGTCCGAAGCTCAGCAAATTAACACGCGATTGCAACAAGCCTACCAGCAAATCGATAATGATCTCGAAATGGCCCGGCGGATTCATCGCGGCTTCCTGCCGCGGACGATGCCGGAAGTCCATCAGGCCCGCTTCGATGTTTGCTATCGGCCGCGAAGCCGGGTCGGCGGCGATTTTTACGACGTCTTGCGGCTCGATGAGGAGCACGTCGGCATTTACATCGCCGACGCGATGGGCAGGGGACTGCCGGCGAGTAGCTTGCTGAGCATCTTTCTGAAGAAGAGCATGAAGGTGAAGGAGATCACCGGGCGATCGTACCGCTTGATCCCTCCCGGCGAAGTATTGGCGGGGTTGAATCGGGAACTGGTCGCGCTCGGCCTGCCAGAGCCGCCGCTGGTCACCATGCTTTACATGCAACTAAATTGCCGCGATGGGGCCGTCAGCTTCGCGAGGGCCTCGCATCCGTTGCCGCTGCTTATTCCCGCCACCGGTGAGTTAGACTACCTCTCGGCGTCGGGAACGTTGCTGGGTGTCTTCGAATCCGACTACCCCGATCAGTCGGTTCAACTCAAGCCCGGAGACAAGCTCTTATTATTCAGCGACGGCGTCAACACCGACAACGGAAACGCGGCCTCAGGAAGCGATCGCCTTCTTGAGGTCGCGCGGAAATTCCGCGCGGAGCCGCTGCCTTCGTTCCTGGCGGAAGTTTCGCAAGACCTGCTCGAACATTCGCGGAACACGGAAGATTTCACGATGATCGGCGTGGAGTATCGCTGATGCTTTTCGCGGGTGGAAATGCCCGGTCCATTGACGAGCGCCCTTTCGCCTGCGACAATCACCTCATCCCAAGTTACCCGCGCGTACTGGCGAACCGCCCTCCCACCGCTTCCCGATCCGCCCGCAGGAATCCGCATCCATGCAATCCTCACCCTTGCTTCGATTGTCGCGTTTCGTCATCGGCGGCATTGCCTTTGCTTTTGTTTGCTGGCTGTCGCGCAGCGACGCCCAGGCGCCGAAGGTACCCACACCGGGCGTTTTCTCCGGGCATCAGGAGGCGATTTATTCGATTGCACTCAGTCCCGATGGCAAGATTCTTGCCACCTCGAGCTTCGACAAATCCGTGAAGTTGTGGGACATGAAGAGCGGTAAGGAACTCCGCGTCTTTACGGGGACGAACGGGCATCAAAACATCGTGCTCAACGTCACGTTCTCGCCGATGGGCGACACCATCGCCTCGGGCGGTTCCGACAACACCGCCCGTGTCTGGGACATCCCGATGGATTCGGCCCTGAAGGATTACGTCCACGCGGCGGGCGTCGCGGCCGTGGCTGTTACTGTCGATGGCAAGCTGCTGGCGGGTGCGTGCAAAGATGGCACGGTCAAACTCTGGACCACCGTCGATGGCAAGCAGATCTTCAACCTCGTCGGCCATCCCGGCGGGGCCACCGGTGTCGCGTTCAGTGCCAACGGTCAGCTTCTCGTTTCGTCGGGTGTGGATTCGACGCTCCGATATTGGAACCCGGTCACGGGTCTCCCCATTGCCACGGTCGGTGCCCATGCCAGCGGCGTGAACGGCGTCGCTCTCTTCCCGAACAACACGTCGGCCGCGAGCATCGGCGAGGACGGCTTCCTGAAATGGTGGCTCCTTCCGCCGGTTCTGCCGCGTGCCTTGCCGAGCCATACCGATGCGGTGACGGCACTCGGCATGTCGGCCGACGGCGCGACGGTTCTTTCCGCTGGTGCCGACAAGATGGTGAAACAATCGACCTACGCCACGGGTGCTCTGGTGAAGGATTTCCCCGGTGCAGGCGTGGCAATGAACACCGTGATTTCGACACCGACACCTCCGTCAATCGTTGGCGGCGGATCCGATGGCAAGCTACACGTTTGGACCACGGCCGATGCGAAGTTGGTCGCCCAGATTCCCGCCCACGTTGGCGGCGTCACGGGTAGTGTGCTCCATCCGTCGCAGCCGATCTTGGCCACGGTCGGTGCCGACGGAAATTTGAAGACCTGGGCCTGGCCCGTGGCCGGAACGCGCACGTATCCGACGCCAGACAAGACAAACGCGCTGGCCATGATCGGCGACGGCAAACGCTTCTACACGGCCGGTGCCGATAAGATCGTCCGTTCCGGATTGCTGGCGACGGGTGCCCTCGACCGGCAATTCACCGGCCACACTGCCCCGGTGACGGCCATTGCGGTCTCGCCCGATAACAACGTCCTGGTCTCCGCGGGGGCCGACGACACGATTCGCTTCTGGAACACCACGAACAGCATGCAGACAGCCCAGATCAGCGGACACGTCGGCGGCATCAACTCGCTGGCGCTGGCGGGGACTCTGCTCGTTTCCGCGGGCGAAGACGGCACGGTGAAACTCTGGCAGTTGCCGGTCGTGGCCGTCAAACCGTTCGCTCATCCCGATGCCGTCAATGGCATGGTACTTTCGTCCGACGGCAACCGGCTCTTGACCATCGGCAACGACAAGCAAGTCCGCCTGTGGAACATCACGAGCGGCCAAATCGAACGCAACCATCCCGCCGGCGCGGGAGCGATTTCCGCCGCCGCGGTCGGGCCCGATAATGTCACGCTCGCGGTGGCGGGTGCCGACAAATCGTTGACGACCTGGAACGCGGGCAAGGAAGTGAAGAAGTTCCCACCGTTGCCGAGTGCGGCGTCGGCCGTGGCCTTTTCACCAACTAAACCGGAAATCGCGGTCGCCCTCGCCGACAATTCGATCCGCCTTCTGAACTCGGCGGACACCAAGGAAATTAAGAACATCCCCGGCCACACCGGGGCGATCTCCGCGATCGTGTACAGTCCGAAGGGCGACCTGTTCCTCTCCGCCAGTGCCGACAAATCGATCCGCCTCTGGAGCGCGGCCGACGGTGCGGCCAAGGGGGCCTACACGCACAGCGGGCCGATTAGTGCCTTGGCCATCGCGAAAGACGGCACGCGCATCGCGGCTGGCGGCACGGACAAATCGATCGGCATCTGGACGCTGGCGGACGGCAAACCCGCCACGCCGATCGTCACACCTGCCGAGATTCGCGGGCTATCGTTCAGCCCCGATGGCTTGAAGATCGCCGCCGCTGGGAGCGATGGCAAAGTCCGCATCTACGGGATCGACGGCAAGCTCCAGGAGATTTTCAACCACGACGGTCCCGCCACGGGCGTCGCGTTTCTTCCTGACGGCAAGCGGGTTTTCTCGTCGAGTGCCGACAAGACGGCCCGCCTCTGGACCTCCTCTTTCATCGCGCAGGGTACCCAAGTCGGCCCGGTGCGGCAGGTTCTGATCTCACCCAGAGTCGATCAGGTGTTCTCGGTCGGCGACGATAAGAACCTGCACATTTGGGATGCCAAGACCGCCAAGGAAGTCAAATCGATCCCCGCGCACACCGGCCCAGTCCTCGGCCTCGGCTTGAGCACGGACGTGACCAAAGTGGTGACCGTCAGTGCCGACAAGACCGCCAAGGTCTGGACCCTCGCGGACGCCAAGGCCGTTGCGACCATCGCGCTGACCGGCGTCCCGCAAGCCGTGGCCTTGACGCCCAATGCCGCCAAGGTAGCCATCGCCTTCGCGGACCCGGCCAACAAAGTCCGGCTCTACGAGACCGTGGGCGGCAAGGAATTGCAGGCCCTCGCGGAACCGACCGCCCCCGTGCGTTCATTGACGTTCCTCATCGACAACCGGACGCTCGTGAGTGCCGGCGACGACAAGCAGATTTCGGTCCTCGATGCCGCCGCGACGAGCGTGCATCAAATTCATGCCGGCGGCGCGGTGGGCGTGGTGTATCATCCGACGGGTACGCAGACGATCACGGCGGGCAAGGATAAGACCGTCCGCTTGTGGGACTTGACGGCCGGCAAAGAAGTGAAGGCTCTCGGCACACTCGCCGACCCGATCAATGCCCTGGCAGTCAGCCGCGACACCACGCTGGTCGGTGCGGGCGGCGGCAAGATCGTGAAGATCTGGCAGATTGCCGACGGCAAGGCGATCGCGACACTGAATCACCCGGCCGAGGTCTCTACCCTTTCGTTCAATGCGGACAAGACCCGCGTGGTCACGGGAGCAACCGACAACCTGGCCCGCGTCTGGGAAGTCGCCACCGGTCGGCTGATGCAGACGTACAGCCACGGGGCGGCCGTGAAGGGGGCCCTGTTCCATCCAACTCTTCCATTTGTGGTGACAGCCAGTGCCGACAAGACCGTCGCAGTGCAACCGCAGACGTTCACACGGCAAATTGAGGCCTCCAAGATGCCTCTGCGAGCAATGGCAGTTACGACGGCAGGCACGCAGATCATCACGGCGGGCGACGACAAGAATGCGAAGATGTGGAACGCCACGACCGGCGCGGAGGAGAAGAACTTCCCTGGTGCCGAGGGGCCGATTTACGCGGTGGCCGTCAACAAGACCACCCAGCTCATCGCCACCGCTGGAGCGGATAAAACGATTCGACTGTACACGTACGCGGATACCAAACTCCTCGGCTCAATCCCGGCGGGAGCCGTCGTCCGCGGATTGGCGTTCCATCCGACGCTGCCGATTCTGGTTTCGGTCGCCGATAATCAGGCCGTAACGGCCTGGAACATCGCCACCGTTCCCGCGATGCCCTTGCCACCCGAGTTCGGCAAACCGATCCAGGAATTCGTCCATCCGCAAATCGCGGCGGGGCTTGTCTTCCAAGACCCGACTGGGGCTCTCTACACCGCGGGCGGCGACAAAAACATCAAGCAGTGGCGGATCGCGTCCGATTCCGCCGTGCGCAATCTGGTTCATCCGAATCTCGTCGATTGCGTCGCTTTCGATCCGACCGGCAAGATGCTAGCCACCGGTTGCCACGATGGGATCCTGCGCATCTTCGACATCGAGAAGAACCTCCAGCCGCCCATCAAGTCGATCAACGCCCACACGCTGCCGCAACCGAACCAAATCTACTCGGTTCTCTGGTCGAACGACGGCAAGCAACTCCTGACCGCGAGCTACGACAAGTCGCTGAAACTCTGGGACTACGCGACCGGCAACATGGTCCGTGAATTCAAACCGTACACCGAAAAGACGTTTGTGAAGGGGCATCACGATCAAGTCTTCTGCGCGGCCTTCACCAAGGACGGCAAGTTCCTCGCCTCCGGCGGCAGCGACAAGATGATCAAGCTCTGGAACGTCGCCGACGGCAGCGTGGTGCGCGAATTCGAAAATCCGAAAATCAAGCAACTCCCGCCGCCGGAATCGCCCGAGGCGCACCCGGGCTGGGTCTACTCCGTCTGTTTTGTGAACAACGACAAGTATCTCGTCAGCGTCGGCTCGGCCCCGAAGAACCAGGGTTTCCTCGCCGTCTGGAACGTCGCCGACGGCAAGATGCTCTATTCACAAGAGATGACGAACGGGCCGATCTACAGCGTCGTCCCCACCAAGGACGGCACGCAACTGATCCTCGGCTGCGGGCCACGCGATCGGCAGAATCCGGTGTCCGACGCGATCACGGTGCCGATGCCTGTGAAGTGATGATCAGGCGAGCCGAGCGGCGTGAGCCGCCGGGTGACGGGAGCGAGGATGTCGCGACGGGCCAAAGTGTGGTTCATCTCTTTGGCCGCGGTCGCCGGTCTCGCTGCTTATTTGCTTACTTGCACGTTCCTTTCCGCCTGGGTCATTGGCCTCGGCAAGGGCAGTCCGGCCTACGCGGAGAAGTGGCGAGCACGGCTGGCCGCGATCCCCGACCCTGACGCCGCGCTTGCCGCGTACCCCGAAGTCGAGGTTGTGCGATGCACTAACGGGGAGTGGGTGATGGGGGTATCGTATGATAGCCACCGATCGAATTGGGGCGGAACGGTGGTGGTACGCGAGAGTACCGGCCGAGTGCGGGCGTTTTTCGGGCACGTCTGCGGGCCCCGCATCTTGACCACGATGGGTTTGTCGAGCCGAATGGGTCGTGCGCCTTCTACCTTGGCGGAATTCTATGCCGATCCAGGTTGGGTTGCCTTCGACTCCAAGGAATACTCCTTCGAGTGATTATCTCCGGACGGCACGCAACTGATCCTCGGCTGCGGCCCGCGCGATCGGCAGAATCCTGTCTCCGACGCGATCATGATACCGATACCGGTGAAGTGATCAGAGGCGGGATTCGACACACGTCCCAATTTTCAGACAGTCAACCGTGACGCTGCGACGCGGCGTCACGGGATGTTTCACGCCTTCGCGCCCTTGGAACGCCCGTCGCGCTCCATACGATGGAAGAAAACCGGGAACTTCTTCATCCTAGTCGGAAGCCCTGCCTTGCCGGGCGGGGATATGCACACTCATGCCGAAACGTACCGACCTGCGCAAAATTCTTCTCATCGGTTCCGGCCCCATTATCATTGGTCAGGCCTGCGAGTTCGACTATTCCGGCACTCAGGCTTGCAAGGCCCTCCGTGAGGAGGGTTACGAGGTGGTCCTGGTCAATTCGAACCCGGCCACGATCATGACCGATCCGGAGACGTCCGACCGCACGTACATCGAGCCCATCAACTGGCAAGTCGTCGCCAAGATTATCGAGAAAGAACGGCCCGACGCCTTGCTGCCGACTCTCGGCGGCCAGACCGGTTTGAACACGGCGATGGATCTCTTCAAGCACGGCGTTCTCGCCAAGTATAACTGCGAAATGATCGGGGCCCGCGCCGACGTCATCGCCAAGGCCGAGGACCGAGCTCTCTTCAAAGAAGCCATTCTCAAGATCGGCCTCGAACTGCCTCGCAGCTCGGTCGTCAAGTCGCTGGCCGAGGCCCATGCGGCTATTGACGAGATCGGTCTTCCATGCGTGTTGCGGCCGAGTTTCACGATGGGCGGCACCGGTGGCGGCATCGCCTACAACCGCGAGGAGTTTAACCAGCTGGTCGCTCTCGGCCTTGAGTTGAGTCCCGTCGGTGAGACGCTCATCGAGGAATCGGTAATCGGCTGGAAGGAATTCGAACTCGAAGTGATGCGCGATCGGGCCGACAATGTGGTGATCGTCTGTTCGATCGAGAACCTTGATCCGATGGGCGTCCACACTGGCGACAGCATCACCGTCGCACCGATCCAGACGCTTTCCGACAAGGAATACCAGCGGATGCGCGATGCCGCCAAGGCGATCATCCGCGAGATCGGCGTGGAGACGGGCGGCTCGAACATTCAGTTCGCTGTCGATCCCGCCACCGGTCGCATGACGGTAATCGAGATGAACCCGCGCGTGTCGCGATCCTCCGCGCTCGCGTCCAAGGCGACCGGTTTCCCGATCGCCAAGATCGCGGCGAAGCTGGCCGTCGGGTATACGCTCGATGAGTTGCGGAACGACATCACCCGTGAAACGCCGGCCTGCTTCGAGCCGACGATCGACTACGTCGTCACCAAGGTGCCGCGGTTTAACTTCGAGAAGTTCCCCGAGGCCGATTCGACGCTGACCACGCAAATGAAGTCGGTTGGCGAGACGATGGCGATCGGCCGCACCTTCAAGGAATCGCTGCAAAAGGCCCTGCGCGGCCTGGAAGTCGGCCGTTTCGGGCTCGGTTGCGATCGGCTCGATCGCTGGGGAGCCCCCAATCAGCCGGACGTCGAGGAAATCAGCGCCAAGTTGGCGACGCCGAACGCGGAGCGGATCTGGTTCGTGCGTTACGCATTCAAATCCGGGATGACGATCGAAGACGTCCATCAGCGGACGCGCATCGACAAATGGTTCCTCTCGCAAATTCTCGATCTCATTCGAGTGGAGGAGGAGTTGGCCCGTATTCCGTCCCTGGAAGAAGTAACGGCCGAGACAATGCTGAAGGCCAAGCAGCACGGCTTCATCGATCGGCAGCTAGCGAATTTGTGGAACTCGAGCGAATTAGAAGTTCGACGGCGACGTAAGGAACTGAGCATCGAAGCGGTGTTCAAGCTCGTCGATACCTGCGCGGCGGAGTTTGAAGCGTACACGCCCTACTATTACTCGACCTACGAGGCACCAGTTCTCACGGTGAACGCTCAGTCAGTTGAAACGTCGGCGGCGGAAGATGAACTTCGCCCGTTCACCGGCAAGCAGAAGATCATGATCCTCGGCGGCGGGCCCAATCGCATCGGCCAGGGGATCGAGTTTGATTACTGCTGTGTGCAAGCGGTGATGGCCCTGCGCAAGGCCGGGTACGAAACCTTCATGGTCAACTCGAACCCAGAAACGGTCTCGACCGATTACGATACCAGCGACCATCTCTTCTTCGAGCCGTTGACCGTCGAGGATGTGCTCAACATCTGCGACAAGGTGAAGCCAGACGGCGTCATCGTCCAGGTCGGCGGGCAGACGCCGTTGAACCTGGCCAAGGCCCTGGAAACCAGCGGCGTGCCGATCATCGGCACCAGTGTCGAGAGCATCGAGACCGCCGAGGATCGCAAGCTCTTCAACAAGCTCATCGACGAACTTGATATCAAGCAGCCGGCCAGTGGCACGACGCAGGATCTTCAAGGCGCGATTTTCACGGCCCGCAAGATTGGATTCCCGGTGCTAGTGCGCCCAAGTTTCGTGCTCGGCGGGCGGGCGATGGAGATCGTTTACGACGAAGGCTCGATGGAGCGTTACGTCAAAGTCGCGATGGAAGCTTCCCCCGGCCGGCCAATCCTGATTGACAAATTCCTGGAAGCCGCCATCGAGGTCGATGTTGATTGCCTCAGCGATGGTAATCGCGTCGTCATCGGCGGCGTGATGCAGCACATCGAGGAAGCGGGCATTCACTCCGGCGACTCCGCTTGCGTCATTCCACCGCACAGCCTGCCTGCCGATATCATCGAGGAAATCAAACGCCAATCCCGCGCCTTGGCAACCGCGCTCAAAGTGAAGGGGTTGATGAACATCCAGTTCGCCGTCGTCGGGGTGAAGGGTCCTGGAGCGCCTGCACGGCCGACCGACTCCTCGCCGTCTCTCCCGCAGATTTACATCCTCGAAGCGAACCCCCGTGCCAGCCGGACGATTCCGTTCGTGTCGAAAGCTATTGGCGTGCCGCTGGCCCGGCTCGCGGCCTTGGTGATGGTTGGCAAGACACTCGACGAACTCGGCGTGAAAGACGAGGTCGTGCCGTCGCATTACTCCGTCAAGGAGAGTGTTTTCCCGTTCAACAAATTCCCAGGGGTGGACATCATCCTTGGTCCCGAGATGCGTTCAACCGGCGAGGTGATGGGGATCGACGACTCGTTCCCGATGGCGTTCGCGAAGTCGCAGATGGGTGCCAACTCGCCCTTGCCGGAAAAGGGGACGATCTTCGTCTCGGTAGCGGATCGCGACAAGGTGGAGATGACGCCGATCGCGCGGGAGTTCTCGAAAATGGGCTACCACCTGATCGCCACCCGCGGCACGGCCCGCACGTTGCGTGCCCAGGGGATTCAAATCCAGGAAGTGCCGAAGATCCAGGAAGGCCGGCCGAATCTGATCGACATGATGAAGAACGGCCAGATCGCGATGATTCTGAATACGCCGAGCGGACGGGGCCGACGTACCGAGGAAGGCCGAATTCGTGCCGCGGCGGTGACGCATCGGGTTACCTGCATCACTACGATGGCGGCGGCTCAGGCCGCGGTCGAGGCATGTCGGGCGTTGCGCGAGAAGGAAATGATCGTGGTAGCCTTGCAGGATCGTTTTCCCCCTCCCGCATGACTCAATCGGCAGCTTTTCCAGGGAAACGTTGGTGGAGAAGGCTACCGAACACGCGCCCGATGAGGTAGGATAATAACGTCGAGCCGCTTGCGGCTTAGCGTTTGCCGTCTCTCGCGATAACCGCTCACGTGAACAAGCGAGCGCTAAGCCGCAAGCGGCTAATTTACACTTCACCAAAAGGGCCGGCCGTGGCACTCACCGCCATCGATCGCTCGATCTTGCAGCATTGCCTTCAGCACGAGGCCGGCTCGTGGAACGATTTCGTCGATCGGTTTCTTGGCTTGATCTACCACGTCATCCATTACACCGCGCATCTGCGGAGTTTTCCCGTTACTCCGGAACTGGTGGAAGATATCGCCCAGGAAATCCTGTCCCGAATCGTTGCCAACGATTATGGGTTGTTGCGTTCCTTCCGCGGCCGAAGCTCGCTGGCCACTTATTTGACGGTTCTCTCTCGCCGTATCTGCGTGCAAGAATTGACGAAGCGAGGAAACACGACCCGCAAACCGCTGCCGGCCGCGTTTCAATCGCGCCCTGCTGGGAAGAAAAACGACGACGATACAGACGAAGAGGAAGAGGTACCGAAAGCACGGGTCGGCATGGAAACGCTCGATCTCTTGCAAAAACTCATTCGCAAGCTCCCCAACCGAGAACGTGAAGTCGTGAGATTGTTCTATTTCGAAGGCCGCACTTACGAAGAGATCAGCATCGAGTTGAACCTACCGGTGAAGACTATCGGGCCGATTCTGAAACGCGCCCGGCAGATGCTCCGTCAGCATGAAGACGAAAAGGGCTAAACCAAATCAGACGAG
The DNA here is from genome assembly GCA_021413475.1 of Planctomycetota bacterium. Classification (GTDB taxonomy): domain Bacteria; phylum Planctomycetota; class Planctomycetia; order Gemmatales; family Gemmataceae; genus JAIOQJ01. The sequence goes on from JAIOQJ010000554.1 coordinate 23,555, forward strand.
CCGGACCGCGTGAACGGCCGGAGCGTGGAGTATTCTCCCGGCAACCGAGCGTAGGCCGAGCCCGATGAAAACAACTCTTATTCTTCTCTGCCTCTTCACCGCCAGTTCAATTTCCTTCGCGCAACCTCTCCCCGACGAAAAGGCCGCCGCCCTCCTCAACAGTTTGCCGGCCCGCTGCATCGGTCCCGCGAATATGGGCGGGCGGATTAGTGATCTCGACGTCGTGGAAAGTAACCCGGACATCATGTACGTCGGCGTGGCCACCGGCGGCGTCTGGAAGACGACCGATGGCGGCAAAATCTGGGTACCGATTTTCGATCGCCAAGGAACGCTCTGCATAGGCGACGTGACTATTTGCCAGACGAATCCCGACATCGTCTGGGTCGGCACCGGGGAAGCCAACCCGCGTAACTCCGTGGCCTGGGGCGAGGGGGTCTACAAGTCGATCGATGCCGGCAAGACCTGGAAACACATGGGGCTCAAGGAATCTCGGCATATCGGCCGGATTGCCATCCATCCCAAGAATCCGGACATCGTCTACGTGGCCGCCCTGGGGCACTTGTGGGGGCCGAACAAGGAACGCGGCCTGTACAAGACCACCGATGGCGGCAAGACCTGGGATCTCTGCAAATTCATCGATGCCGACACCGGCTTTATCGATGTCGTTCTCGATCCTGACGAATCGGATCTGGTCTATGCAGCCGCGTATCGGGTCCGCCGCGATGGTTTCTCCCCCGGCAACCCCGCGATTCAAACCGGCGACAAGGCGGGCCTTTACCGCAGCGATGATGGCGGTAAATCGTGGGAGAAATTGAACAGGGGACTCCCCGAACGCCCCTGCGGCCGGTGCGGGATTGCCGTCTATCGCAAGAACCCCAATATCGTTTACGCGGTCGTGCAGACCGATCGCACGCCGATCACCACCACGGGGGCCGGTCCCAAGACTGGCGACGACATCACGCTCGGCGGCATCTTCCGTTCCGAGGACAAAGGCCAAACCTGGAAGAAACTCAACGACCTCTGCCCACGGCCGTTCTACTACGGGCAGATCCGGATCGATCCCAGCGACGACAATCGGATCTACGTGCTCGGCGTTCCCTTTTCTATCTCAATCGACGGCGGCAAGACTTTCGACGCGGCCAAGAACAATCCTCCCGTCCATCCCGATCATCATGCTCTCTGGATCAATCCCCAGAATTCGAAGCATCTGGTCCTCGGCAACGACGGCGGGCTCTATTTCTCGAAGGATCAGGCCCGCTCGTGGATACCGATTCGCGAAATGGCGATTGGTCAGTTTTACGGTATCGCCGTCGACATGCGGCAGCCGTATCGCGTCTACGGCGGCTTGCAAGATAACGGTATCTGGGCCGGGCCAAGTTCGACGCGTTCGCCGGAAGGGATCACGCTCGCCCACTGGCGGCGACTGATCGGAGCCGATGGGTTTCAGTGCGCGATCGACCCGTCCGACCCCGACACGCTTTACGGCACGACCCAGTACGGCAGTCTCTCGCGCATCAATCTGAAGCCCGGAATCGCGATCGACCCGAAGGCGATCAAGCCCGCCCCGGCCCCCGGAAAGCCCGCCTTTCGGTTCAACTGGGAGTCGCCGCTGGCCGTCTCCGCCCACGACACAAAGACGATCTATTTCGCGGCCAATCACGTGTTCCGCTCGAAAAATCGTGGCGATAAGTGGGACGTCATCAGCCCCGACTTGACCGGCGGCAAACCGGGCGTCAGCGCGGATGGCGGGCACACGATCACGGCCCTGGCCGAGTCGCCGCGCAAAGCGGGCTTGCTCTACGTCGGCACCGACGACGGCAAATTCCACATCAGCAAGGACGACGGCAAATCGTGGAC
>JAIOQJ010000555.1 GCA_021413475.1 Planctomycetota bacterium
CTGTGCCTCTGTGCCTCTGTGGTTCAAATGCTTAGTCAAATTCCGGTCAATGATTGAAGCGGTACTCACTACACGTGATCAGGACCCACACGGCGTCGGCCGCGGATCCGTTGCTGTTCAGAAACTCGGAGAATTTCTTCACCTCTTCGGGCGTCGGGCGGCGGCTTAGCGTTGCAAGGAACAAGCGTTCGACTCGTTCCGCGACAGGTTTCTTCGCATCGCCGACGAACTCGGCCAGGCCGTTCTTTACTCCGATCGCTTGGCCGAGCGGGCCGTTGTTCAGGTAAAGGTGTTCCTTGATCCCGCCCTGGAAGTCGCCGGTCCCCGTGAGCGGATTCCCCAAGAACTGGATCGTGTAGCCATTGCCCAGCGGTCGCAGCCGATCCGTGTCGGCCTTCTTGCCGCCGGTGCTTTCATTCTCCAGCAGGCCGCACGACACCTGCCACGACTCCACGAGTTCCTCGGCCGAGAGCGGCCGGCTGCGGGCATGTTGAAACCAGGTCGGCCGCGGTTCGCCGGTGCCAAGCCCCGATAGCTGATAGGTTCGGCTGCTGACCAGTTCACGCATCAGCCATTTGAGATCGAACTTGTGAGCGATCAATTCCTTGGCCATCGTGTCCAGAAGTTCGGGATGGCTCGGCTTGTTCGAGGCACTCATGTTGTCCACGGGGTGAACCAGGCCTCGACCCATGTACTGGGCCCAGATCCGGTTCGCGACCGACTTGGCGAAGAAGGGATTGTCGGGTTTGGTGATCCACTCCGCCAATGCGTCCTTGCGAGAGAACTTCGGCTTCGGCGGCATCTTGTTGGCGGCGAAGCGATCTTCTTTGTAGCCCTTGGGCATCTCCGGTTCGGCCAGTTCGGCCCCGAGTAGGAACTTCGGTTTGACGGGTTCGCCCTTGTCGCCCGGTTTCGATTCCTTGGCCGGGCCGGTGAAACGAACGTCGCCGAGGTTTCGTTCGCCGATCGCGTAGACCGACATGTTTCCTTTCTGGGCAACGGTCACGACATCGAGCCGGGCCAGGAACGCGGCCATGCCGTAGAACTCGAGTTGCTTCCACGATTCGAACGGATGATCGTGGCAGCGAGCACATTGAAGTTGCACACCGAGGAACGTCTGAGTGACGGCCTCGATCGCGTCTTCCGGGGCGGCCCGATACTGAGCGAAATACATCGCACTGCTGTCGGCACTGGTCCCTTCGGCCTTCAGGAGTTCGCGCGTCCACACATCGTAGGGAGTGTTCTTCTCGAACTGCGTCTTTAGCCAGGTCTGGAACCCTTCGCGGCGCTGGGTCTCGTAACCGGGAGGATTGCGGCCGAACAGGATCATGTCCCAAATATCGCCCTGATGCCGAGCGAAACGGGGATCGGTCAGCAGCTTCTCGATCAGCTTGTCGCGTTTGTCGGAATCCTTGCTATCGAGAAACGCGGCGGTTTCCGCGAACGTGGGAACGACGCCGATCAAATCGAGCGACACCCGGCGAAGAAACTCGGCATCGGTGGCAGGCACCGAAGGTTTGACGCTCTCCCGCTTCCAGGCGGCCTCGACCTCGGCGTCAATCACTTCGCGCAGCGGCTTGCCCTGAGCCTGAACGGCGAACGGCAAACAGACGACGCCCAACATGATCGCCCCAAAACGAAGCAACCAACCATTTCGGGAGAGGGGCATATCGCGAACTCCTTCACAATCTCACGCGGCAATTCTGAAATTGGCATTCACAAAGCGATTTCGCCTGGTGGGATGGCCCAGAGGACCAGCGGCGTTTGATATAGAAATGCTAACCCGGCGGAAGGGCGGAGTCAATTGATTGAGCGGATAGGCAGGGGGATTGTGTATTTGTTAATAGGAGCATTAGACACCGCAAGTATCCCGTTTAGCCGCTCCTCGGAGACTTCCGGAGAGGAGCGCGTGGCCGCGTCATAGGTATCCGCACATCGTCTCACGCCCCTGACCACGGCGGCGCAGCTCGCCCCGCCAGCCACCGTTGCAGTGATTTCTGGCTCTCCCCCGATGGTTTGCCGGAAAGTAGGTTCTCAACGCTGATATCTTCATCAATCGCCGGCCAGTGGATTCCGTGACCACCACCGATTAACTGCCAAACTTGCCGCTCGGACGGAGTCCCGTGGGCAAGGCGTGGATACCACCCCAACGGCACCGACACGGAACGTCCATCGGAAAGTTCCACGGTCAAGGTATCGTCGGTCACCTCCACCCGGATCGCTGATGCGGACGGCGTGTCAATTGCCGAAGAAGTCATGCCAGCACTCCAGGAGGAATTGTTGATGGGTGTCGGTGAGTTGTTGAATGGTACGAAGCTCGCGCGCTCCGAACCCTCGTTTTCGCTTTAACCGAACCGGATCGAGCCAAAATTTGCCCTCGGATCCATCCCGTTCGACGTGAACGTGCGGTGGTTCCCCCCCCCGTCGCCAGCATAAAAGAAGAATCGATAACGACCAACACGAAGTATGGTGGGCATTGTAGAAGAATACCAAAATCACCGATTGTCTTCAACGCGAGGTGGTTGCCCGATTGGTGACCGACGTTGGCGGCCACTCCGTCTTCGTCCTCGCATTCCCCGGCAGCTACTTCATCACGGAAACTCAACCCGCAGCGACCGATTCTCCCGCAAGTCCGGGATCGTTGCCAGCCGTCCTTCCTGCCGACCATCCTGATACTGGGCGATGACCACCAACCACCCCTTCTGATTGTACCTCCCGCTACTCCACAGCAGCGAGCTTCGAGTTTTGAGGCTGGTCGGCACCGGCATTGCCAATGGCTCGCCTCTGAACGGGTCTGCCACGCTGGCATGGATCCGCGAATCGGGCGGGGCCAAGTGTTCCAAGCAATATCGCGCCGACTCCTCCGACAAGAACGCCTCGCAACTGACGGATGTGATCGGCGAGTTGGATGCCGAGACGACTGTGACTGAAAGCGGCCAGAGACCGTCGTCCCAGACGGTCTGTATCGGGATCAGGCAGATGACCAAGCCAGCCAGAAACACTGTGGCGATTATAAGTCGCTTGCCCATGAGTACCTCATCTCAACTCCGCCACGCCCATCTTCCTACCAGTCTCGAAACCCATCCGCCCAATCGTCATAGTTCTTCGCCCCGGCAACGCGGAGAACCTCGTCGATTTGATCCAGAATGTCCTCGCGCTCGATGGTCGAGATGAATTCATACTTCTCGTCCAACCCATTAAACCCCTCGATACATAGGCGCACGATTGGCAGCGCCAGTTTCTTCGTGGGCTTACGGCCGAGCCCGATCAGTGCCTCGACGGCTTCACGGATCAAAGACCGAGATTCTCGGAGCGCCGCGGCCGGAACGTGGCCCTGCCATTCATTGAAGAATTTCACCTTCTTGAGCTTCTCCAGAGTGATCTCGACCTCTTTTTTTCTCTTGGCGATGAAGCGCCGATAGGCCCCGGGTTCCTTACGGGCCTTGTCGAATTCCGCCTCCAATGCGGGTTGATCGTGCCGCCAGCGCCATTCCACCAAGATCCCCGCTGCCCAGTGATCCCAGAACTTGCTGAAGTTCTCGGGGTCGAGCCGCTCTTCCGCCGCGCTCGGTTTCACCACTCCAATATACTTGAACTGCCGCGGCGGCGGTTCGAGCCAATACTGCCACTTCACACATTTGCCAAGCCCGATCATCGCGTAGATTTCATTCGCGACTAGAATCGTTTTGAGCAACGGATCGCTGATCTCCGGGGGACGCGAATCGATATACTCCGTGGCGGCGAACAGAGACATCTCTCGTTCCGGATCGACCCGCAGGATCCGACTAGCCCCGAATCGGCCGTCGGCCAAGGGCACGGTAAACGTACTGCCGACTTTTTTGAAAAGGACCGCCTGACTTGCCAAGGTTTTCTCCTCTCGGTCGGTGAAACCATTTCTTAAATCCGAAGAATCACCCCAAGATCTTCAGTCGGTTCCTAAATCTCCGCCACCCAACCACCACCAACCACAACACCGTCACCCCCTCAGCGATCGGCCCCAGCCAATACATCCGACTACCTAGCGTCCGGCTCGTGCGATGGGCAAAGTCCACGATCACGAAACCGGGGCCGCCGATTTCGACGCCCTCTTTCGACGGCACGCCGTGCGGCGATACGGCTTCGGTGCGGCCGGAGGAGGCGGCACGTAGGATCCAACGGTCGGTCTCCACGGCCCGTAGACGTAAGAGCAGTTCGTGATGGCGGTGTTGGACATCGCCCCAGGAGATGTTGTCGAACGTTGGATCGACGAGCACGGTGGCACCGTCGGCAACCAGTGAGGCGGCAATCTCGGGCGCGTCGTAATCAAAACAGATCGCGATGCCGAGAACGCCGTCGGCAGTGCGGAAAGTCGGGCGAGTTTTGCCGGGTACACCGTCGTACATCAGCGGGACAGGACGTTGCTTCGGGAA
>JAIOQJ010000074.1 GCA_021413475.1 Planctomycetota bacterium
CGACGCCTTTTCATCAAGATACTGCGGCGGCGATTTGCCCACCCGTTTGATGACGCGCGGATAGGCGACGGTCGGGATTGCTTGATCGATCTTGTCGATCTGAACTTGGTGAAACCAGTCGTCGCCAAAGTCGAACCAATAGCCGAAGACACGCTCCGGCTTCAGCTTCAGGTCGTCCAGCGTCGTCGTGCGTGCGTCTCCTTCTCCTTTTTTCCTTTCTTCCGAATTCGCGATCCCGTAGTTGGGTCCCTTGGGATCGTGCGGCGCTTTTCCGAATTGGAATTCGTATAAATGCTCGTCCCAGCGGTCGTACGCTTCGAAGATCGCGCGATGAAGCTGTTCAAGTGTCTGGTCGCCGCGGATTTCGATGACGCGGCTGATTTCCTTGTTCGCGAACTTTTTGCTAGTTGGTCCTGCCACCAGAAAGATTGATATCACATACAATTTCGCCGGTGGAGCGGCCTGGGGCACCGCGACTTGTTTGGGTTTTGAAGGTGCATTTCCCTGGTTCGAGGACTGTTTGCGGCCGTTCCAGGGCGGTATCTCGTCCTCTGTAATCAGCACCTGAAGCGATCGCGGCTTTCCAGGCTGGCGCAAGATCAGCCCTTTCTTCTCCAACATTTTAACCATCTGATTCACCGACGGCGGCGACACGCAGATGGCTGTCGCGATTTCGGATTCGGCGGGAGGATAGCCGTGTAAATGGGTGTAGGTGTGAATGTACGCCAGATAACGGCCCTGAGTCGGAGTGAATTTTGCCATGACGTCCTTTTTAAGATGAATTTGAGGATCGATGTAGGAATTCCAGATAAGATCGCCAATTCAAGCTCTGCTCCTCTCGAATTCAGAATCCATCGCCTTAGAATGTTCGTGGCTCGCAACGGCGATTGGCATTTCTCAAGGAGGCGGCGGCAATGGAAGTGGGATCCCCCAAAGTTCTTCCCAGCGATCGGCTTTCGCTCAAGGACCGTCTCTCGCGGCTCACGTTTACGGATGCTTGCAAGCTGCTTGGCCCGCAAGGCCAGAAGTTAATTCAATCGAACGCGAACACATGGCCTCTCGACATTCAAGAAGACGTGTATCTCGGCGACGATCTCCTGCGAGTGCGATTTCCCGAGGAGCCGGGTGCCAAACGAATCATCGTCACGATCACCTTGATGGCCGAGGCCCGCAAACGGCTTCACTTTCACTGCGACCATTGCGAAACCGTTTGCGACCATGTCGGCGCGGTTTTTTCCATGATACTGGAAGAGAAAACCGCGTTGGGATTGGCAATCGCACCACCTGAGCGCGAGCCGGTGGAAACCGTTGGGGAAGGGGATCTCATTGCACGGGCGCTCCTAGATCGAGAAGAGCGGGCGCGGGATGAGAAGATGTCAGTCAAGTCGGCTGACCCCGATCAATTGTGGACCGATTACACCGTCACTAACAAACTGAGCGGCAAGACCTACCGCGTGACGCTGCGCGGCTTTGAGCCGGGCGATTCGTTTTGCACATGTCCCGACTATCGAACCAATACCCTTGGAACATGTAAGCATGTCATGAAAGTGGCCGCGGTGGTGAAGCGGAAGTTTCCGCCGGAACGCCTTCGCCGCCGATTTCGGCCGAGCCAATTGGCTGTGCATTTGCATTACGCCGGTGAAGTCACCTTGCGGCTGCAAGTACCGGAACGCCTCGACGAAGAATCGGCGGCGATCATCGCTCCGCTTCGCGACAGGGCGATCGAGGATCTGCCCGGCCTGTTGCGGCGCCTGACCAGGCTGCAGAAAATTGGCCGTGACGTGGTGATCCATCCCGACGCCGAGGAATTCATTCAGCAACGCATGGCCCAAGCGCGTTTGCAGGCAGCGACGGCAGAGATTCGGCAAGATCCGTCGAACCATCCCCTGCGAACGAGTTTGCTCAAGACGCCGTTGCTGCCGTATCAGATGGATGGCGTTGCGTTCGCGGCCGGTGCGGGTCGGGCCATTCTCGCGGATGAAATGGGCCTGGGCAAAACTATCCAGGGTGTCGGCACGGCCGAGTACCTAGCCCGCGAAGCCGGAATTCGCAAGGTTTTGGTCATCTGCCCGGCATCGCTTAAATCCCAATGGCGGAACGAGATTCACAAATTCTGTGATCGCGATGTCCAACTGATTTCTGGTGCATTGGCGGAACGTGGGGCCCAGTACGGGAACGAGTGTTTCTTCACCATTTGCAACTACGAGCAGGTCATCCGCGATCTGATGGCGATCGAACGCACGGCGTGGGATCTGATCATTCTCGACGAAGGGCAGCGGATCAAGAACTGGGAATCGAAAACCAGCCGAATCGTCAAATGCCTACGCTCGAAATTCGCCCTGGTGTTGACGGGCACACCGCTCGAAAACCGGCTGGACGATCTCTATTCGGTGGTGCAGTTTGTCGATGACCGCCGACTCGGGCCTGGTTTTCGCTTCTTCAATCGGCACCGCATGGTGGACGAGAAAGGCAAAGTCCTCGGCTATCGAAACCTTGGTGAGCTACGGGAGATCCTGAAGCCGATCCTGCTCCGGCGCACGCGAGACAGCGTTCAACTCGAACTGCCACCGCGGACGATGGAGATTATCCGCATCACGCCAACGCAGGAACAGTTGAGTGCCCATTCCGGTCAGATGCAGATTGTGGTGTCGATCACGCGCAAGAAGTTCATCACGGAAATGGATCTTCTTCGCCTTCAGAAGGCACTGTTGATGTGCCGGATGCTGGCCGACAGCACATACCTCTACGACAAAGAGAAACCAGGCTACTCGACCAAGCTGGAGAGATTGGACGAGTTGCTCGAACAGATCTTCGAGGAGGAGGGACGCAAAGTGGTTCTCTTCTCCGAGTGGACCACGATGCTCAATCTGATTGAACCACTGGTTCGCAAACGCGGCGTCGAATTTGTTCGCCTCGACGGCAGTGTTCCGCAGAAACAACGGGAAGAACTGGTGCATCGCTTCCAGAACGATGCGAAATGCGGCATGTTCCTCACGACCAATGCCGGCTCCGTGGGGCTCAATCTGCAAGCGGCGAATACGGTTATCAACGTCGATCTCCCCTGGAACCCGGCCGTTCTTGAACAGAGGATCGCCCGGGCACACCGTATGGGTCAGAAACAATCGGTACAGGTGTATGTCCTCGTCACCGAGCAGACGATCGAAGAAAACTTGCTGGCGACTCTCGCCGCCAAGAAGGAACTTGCCCTGGCGGCACTTGACGTCGAATCGGACATCGAAGAAGTTCGCCTGGCCAGCGGCCTCCAGGAGTTGAAGAACCGCTTGGAAATCTTGCTCGGCTCCCGTCCGGAAGGTCCTCCACAAGCAGTCCAGCGGGCGCAAGTGGACGAATCGATCGAGAAAGACACCGAGGCCCGCCGCGAACGCATTGGTGCTGCCGGTGGCGAGTTGTTCGGTGCCATGATAACCCTTCTCGGCGAACTTGCTACCGGAACATCCGCGGCTCCGCCACCCGAAGCACTCGTCGCCAGTTTGCGGACAAGCCTGGAGGCGTGCGTCGAAACCAAGGGCGAGAGTGAGGGCGAAGCGAAACCCCGACTGACGATCACCCTTCCAAGCAAAGCGAGCCTTGAGCAGCTTTCGCAATCACTGGCCCGATTGATGATCGCGTCAGCGTCGGTGCCAAATCCGGTGCACGCCGAGGCGGTTGCTAGTTAGCGGCGGGTGATCGCGAATGGAGGAGTTGAAAAAGTAACGGTCTTGCTTAGCGTCAATGACGCAGTTGCGGCTGCTTTCGGCTAGTCTGGGCCGCGGAACTTGCGAAAATTCCCGAGTGCGAACAAAGCCGCATATCATGGAATGTTCCCGTTCAAATAGTCCGCTAATCACCGCCCCCCCCTGCTGGGCCGCGTTCAATACTTCATGCATCGACATGCCTACCCAAACGGCCGCGACGGCACTCAGAACGAGAATCACCGCACCAAGACGGCGAGTCTTTTTCAGCTGCCACCACATCAAGATGCCTGAAAGACCCCAGAATAGCATGATGAACGCCATCGCATCGACAATGAGTGCCCAGCCCCATTTCGAATTGACTTCGGACGGATAGCCGTGGGCTAGGTGCAAGCGCGTCAAGAAACGGCGGGTTGAAATCGGCTCGCCCGCATCCGCGGCAACGGCAGGACGACCGCTCACGCTGCGGTTCTGGGCGTTGTAAGTCACTTTCCAAATCTTGTCGCTGACTTTCATCAGGAACGTCAAGTCGGGCACGGAGGTGACGGTCACTTCGCCCAGCGGGAAACCATTCTTCTCCAACACGACGGGGACGGCCGCCTTCACGCGTTCATGCAGCGGCTGGTCTATACTGAGCCCCTCGCCACCGGTGCTTTTCCCCGCACCACGGCCCGCGTTTCCACCACCGCTTGGCCCCTTGGCTTTAGCACCGGCACTTGGTCCACCGCCACCGACCGCGAACGGGGCCTTTTCTTCAACCGGTTTCGCCGGCGGCTGATTGCGGCTGCGAATCGTGCCGCCGCTGCCGTTGACTTCCAGAAGGACGCTAATTTCCTTGTCATCGGCCTTCACCGTGGCGAATGCGAAATCACGGGTGTAACGGACCTTTTCTGGTTCCACCAGCGAATACGATTCGTCGGGTTTGCGCTCCTGAAGAGCAGCGACCACTTGCTGTGCCACGTCGAGCGGAGAAGGAAGCGAGGCCATCGGCGTGCCAGCGAGTGAATCCTTGTCAAACGAAGCAGACGGCTGATCGCTGAGCGCGTTCGGATGATTGAAGAGAAACGCGGTAATTCCGTAGAGGATCACCCAGGGAAGCATGAGCAAACCGGCATATAGGTGCAATCGACGCAGGACTTGCACGAAAGCTCGACCCCACGATCGCCCGCGATTTACGTATGGAGCCGTCGTTGTCGCGGAATCGGTGGCGGTACTCGGTGCGTTGAGATACGGGTCCGAAGGTGCTAGGTTTTGATCCATGCCGATTCTTCTTGGTTCAAAAATGGGTGAGCGGATTGATTCGAAATATTGTAGAGACGAGTAAAAACCAGACGTTCCGCGTGAGTGATTTCCACGAGAGGAGCGTTAGGTGCATGCCGGCCTAGTAATTCTCCTTAATCACTTCGCCACCATCCCGGCTGCCGAGTGCCTTGTACGTTTCCATCGTGATGGATTGCCGAACGAACCGCACCGATCCGTCGCAGAAAACGAAATTGCAACCTCCTGAGTGAACACTGCGGAATGCGGAAAAGCCTGTCTTACGCCACCAAGCGTTGGGACTGTTGTCGTTCGGATTGGCCGCGGGATCGGTCGCTTGCAAAATAACTTGGGTCGTATTCATCGGCGAATTGGTCGTACCGTCCGCGGTGTCCTTGCCCGGATGCGGGAAGACCCAGTTCGTGGCTCCCGTGCAGGGGAGGCCGATCAAGCTAGTTCCATCGGGTGCGGTGCCCGTCGTGTAAGTGTAATTCTTCAGGGTATAGTGCTTCTCACCGGCCAGGAAGGTGTTCGTAATTCCATCCCGAATATGATCAAAAGAAACGAACGAGAAAGATCCTAGAGTGCCGGTAGGCGAACCGGGCGGAGGCGAAATATATGCTGAAGCAATTGCCCCATCATCTGGTGTCCAATCGGTCGTTGTCGTTCCGGTAGTGGGATCAACAGCATGCGCGAAATTGCCGCGTGACCAGGCATAACTGGCGTAGGCACCGTACTGCATCGTCTGGGGTTTTGGCATCGACGGGCATAGGAACAAGCTCATGGGCCTACTCGTCAGCATGCTATTCGTGACCCCGTCGCCATTGTTATCAACCGTGCTGCTCCAGGTCAGGGCGGGATCGTACTGTTTGGCCGTTGCATCCTGTTCCACATACGGCAGTATGGCAATATAGGCACCGAGATGCTTGTGAACTCCGTTGGGCGTGGGCGGCGTCGAACCGTCGCCATGCCCACGTGCCGCATAACTGAATGCGGGCAGCATCCCAAGTGCCGTGTGATGATTGTGAACGGCGAGCCCAATCTGCTTGAGTTGATTTTGGCACTTGGTTCGAGCGGCTGCTTCGCGGACGGACTGTATGGCGGGCAGCAGCAACCCGATCAGAACACCAATGATGGCGATCACCACCAGTAGTTCGATGAGGGTAAAACCACCACGGTCTGACTGACAATCATGTGGTATCGGACGGGTCGAAGAATTCATCGCGAACTCCAGAATTTACCACAAATCAAAACAGAAATTTCGGCCGGTCGGCGGTTGAAAATCAATCCACACGCCTAATGCTTGTGGGCTATCACATCTGTCGGCGTCAACTCAGTAACTCTCTTTGATCACCTCGCCGCCGTTCAAGGTGCCGATGGCTCGCCAGGTTTCAGCGGTGATCGTGTCACGCACAAACCGAACGGATCCGTCCATCAGCATCACGTTGACCCCGCCGGAATGAAAGCTCCTTGAAGTCACGGCTGCGTAGGTGATTCGATTGGTCGTCTTTCCCTCGCGGCTGCTGTTGAAGTCGATGTCGTAGTTGGCGCCGCCGCTCGAATAGGCCACCTTGGTATTTGGTGGAAAAGTGGTGGTGAATCCCGCTTGATGGACACGGGCATCCACCCATTCGGTGTGTCCAGAATCTTGCTTGAAGCTTCCGCCATAGGACGCGACCGCAGTCGGATCAGACGGGGCTGCCGAGCCCACGGAGTTCGGATTTCCACCGTCCCGCAAATACGGGGTGTAAGCCTTCACCTCTGACATGCCAATTGTGTTGCTCATCCCATCGGTGAAATCCGCCACCAGACCCTGCCTGTTGATCCGAAATGCTCCGTCGCCGCTTTGGCTCGTTGTGGGGTCGTAGATGAGCCACGTCCCGGCATTGGGACCGTAGTTGAGGGGATAGTGGGTCAGGGCCCCATCCAGTCTGGACCGATCGTTAACTTCACTAGGACAAATCAAAATCGGAATGCGAGCCTGGGTCACTGCTGGGGTGAGTGCGTAGGAGATCGAAAGGTCGATCAACTTCCGAAGATTATCTTGCTCGATGTAGGGCAGCAGCCGTGCAGGAACGCTCCAGCTCTCTGCCGTGGCATTGGTCGGGTATTCGGCGAGAGGGGGGTAGGAGCCAAGAGACGACTCATGGGTCTGGAGGGCGAGTCCCCATTGCTTAAGGTTGCTCGCGCACTTCACTCGGGCGGCAGCGCCGCGAACCTTCTGGATGGCCGGCAGCAGCAGACCAATCAAAACGGCGATGATGGCAATTACCACCAGCAACTCGATGAGCGTAAAACCAACGCGATTCGATCGACGAACGCGTGTAACAGAAGAAACGACGTGATGCATGGCGAGCTCCAGAGCTTAGCTAGCAACAATTTTGCTAGGCCGATGGCCTATCGGGGTGGGATGACAAGCCCGAAGGCCTGTCCTACATCATTCCAAGAGGTGCATTGCGATTTGGTAAGCCGATACGAATATCGGCAGTCCCGAGCTGAGCTTCCTCGCGAAAACTTTTCATTCGACGGCGGGCGGGCCTCTGTTCACATGGACCGAGGGGAGATCGATTCAACCCCGACTCTTCTTTCATCCTCTTCAAACCAGCAACAATTGCGGCTTGCAGTGCGTGCGGATGGAGTCAGCAACAGAGCGACCCCAAGAAAAGAACCCAAGTCTTTTCCAATCCTCGGTCCGTGTGAAATCGACATAGAGCGTTTCCTGTTCGGACAACGCTGATGATACTGAGTCTCAGTACCGATATGAATCTTAACCATTGAAGCAGGAACGGCAAGAGATTTTTTCAAAATTGCCTCTACATATTCCGACGAAATCGAGTTTGGGAGCGTGAAATGATCTTTTCTCATCCAGGAAATACACGTTGTTGGAGAGAAATAATCTCACCAATTTGTCATTCACTTCGGCATTTGGATTCGTTGTCGGGATTGTTTGATCACTATTGATGTAAGCGCTTTCTGCGGCGTCGGTATAATCTCCCGAACTGCCTCACTTCAAACTTCAGAAGGAATTTACCATGTTCAGCACCCGAATTGACGTCCCCACCGAACAGCGTAAGCCCCTGATCGAATTACTCAATAATCGCCTGGCCGACATGATCGATCTGCACTTGCAGGCCAAGCAGGCTCATTGGAACGTTAAGGGGCCAAGTTTCATCGCCCTACACGAACTCTTCGACGACATCGCCGGTGAGGCCGACGAGCATGCTGATACGATTGCCGAGCGGGTAACGGCTGTCGGCGGCGAGGCTGAAGGGACACTTGCTGTTGTCGCGAAACGCAGCAAGCTCAAAGCATATCCGTTGACGATCAAAACCGGCCTGGAACATGTCGAAGCGCTGGCCGACGCCATGGCGGCGGTCGGCAAAGCGATCCGCGCCGCGATCGGCCAGTCCGACGAAATCGGAGATGCCGACACCGCCGATCTCTTCACCGGCATCTCTCGGGATCTCGACAAGAAGCTCTGGTTCGTCGAAGCACACTTGCAGGCGCCGAAGTAACGGATAACCTGACTTTGTCCTCTTCATTCATGTCCTGGCAGAGGAACGCTGACATGGTGTATTCAAGTCGATTCATGCTCGCACTGGCCGCACTTCCTTTGCTCTCGATCGCGGCAAGGGCCGACGATTGGCCGCAGTGGATGGGGGTGCAGCGCGATGATGTCTGGCGTGAGACAGGAATCATCGAGAACTTCCCGAAAGAAGGCCTGAAGCTCCTATGGAGGAAAGCCGTCTCGGGAGGTTACTCCGGACCTTCGGTCGCGAATGGTCGGGTTTTCGTCACGGACTATTTGACCAAGGGAGACGTGACGAAGGAAGTTTTCGATCGCACAGATTTCAAGGGCCAGGAACGGATCCAATGCTTCAGTGCCGAGAAGGGGGAACTCCTCTGGGAACAGAAGTACGATTGCAATTACACGGTTTCCTATCCGTGTGGTCCGCGGGCGTCGCCGACGGTTCACGACGGCAAAGTTTACGTGCTGGGGACCGAAGGAAACCTGAACTGCTACGATGCCGCCAAGGGAGCGCCAATCTGGTCGAAGGACTTCAAGAAGGATTACAAGGCGAACACGCCGCTCTGGGGTTTCTGCGGATCACCACTGGTCGAAGGGAACATGGTCATTTGCATCGTGGGCGGTGAAAACGCCTGCGTGGTCGCCTTCAACAAAGACGACGGCAAGGAAATCTGGAAGGCCTTGAATGCCGAGGAGCCTGGCTATTCGAGCCCCACCCTCATCGAAGCGGGCGGCAAGAGGCAATTGCTCATCTGGCACGGAACTTCGCTGAATAGCCTCAACCCGGTGAATGGGGAAAAGTACTGGTCGGTGTTGCTGAGTCCCGATTACAAGATGTCGATCATGTCGCCGCGGATGGCGGGCGAATATCTTTTCGCGGCTGGCATCGGCGACCGCGCGGTTCTCTTGAAACTGGCTGCCGACAAACCGGAAGCCACGGAAGTCTGGCGTGGCAAGAAAAACAATGCCGTTTATCCTGTGAACATGACGCCGTTCATCGACAACGGCACAATCTACGGCGTCAATCAACCGGGCGAATTGACGGCCGTCGATCTCAAGACCGCCGAGCGACGCTGGGCGACGGCCGACCCCGTCACCGGTAAGGGGAGCAAGCCGGCCCCGTCCGCGACGGCGTTTATCGTCAAAAATGGCGACCGCTTCTTTATCTTCAACGAGAAGGGTGAACTCGTCATCGCCAAGCTAAGTCCCGACAAATATGAAGAGATTGGGCGAACGAAGCTGATTGATCCGACGGGTCGGGCCTTCGGGCGCGAAGTCGTCTGGAGCCATCCGGCGTTTGCCAACAAGTGTGTTTATGTCCGCAACGACAAGGAGATCGTCTGCTATTCGCTGGCGAAATAACTTCGCATGCAAGTCCTCCCCTTGACGCGGGCTAGCTTGCTAGTCCGCATCCAAGATTCGCAGGATGCCGAGGCGTGGAGGCAGTTTTTCGACCTCTATGCCCCGGTGGTGTATGGTTTCGCGCGCCGGCGCGGCCTCCAGGATGCCGATGCCGCCGACTTGATGCAGGACGTTTTGCGAAGCGTCGTGACGGCCGCTGGTCGTTTGAATTACGATCCGGAACGGGGCACGTTTCGTGGCTGGCTCTTCACCGTGTCTCGGAACAAGATCTTTAATTTCCTTGACAAACAACGGCGGCAAGTGCGAGGGGCGGGCGACGAGAATGGGCAGCAGCGAATGGAAGAAGTTCCCGCCCCGGAAGTCGACCGTGAGGAGTGGGACCGCGACTACGAACGCCGCCGCTTCACGTGGGCCGCCGACCGAGTTCGTAATGATTTCCAAGAAGCCACCTGGCAGGCGTTCTGGTTGCCTTGTTTCCTGGTTTTTTCGAGTTGAATCATCATGATCGCGCAAATTTGCACCGACTGTCCCGACTCCGCCGATCTGAAGCGGCTGATCGATGGCTCATTGTCTACCGGCGAGCAAGAGAGCATCACCGCTCATCTCGATTGTTGTGAGAATTGTCAGCAGTCAATCGAACAGATCGCGGCCGGCGGTTCGGGCCTGCTCGATTGCGCCAAAGGGTGCGGCAAGATCCGGCCGGATGGCACTTCGGCCTACTGGCCTGCAGTGAAACAGCTCGAACGGGAGATCTTCCATTCGACCGCCTCGACATCGGCCCCGGTCACGCCCTCGCCCTCGCAAATGGCGGTGACCCGCACCGAGGGGAGCGACGGCAAGGCCGAGAAACCCGCCTTCGATTTTCTCGATCCGGCGGAAGAACCGGGCACGCTTGGCAAGCTTGGCCGTTTCCATGTGGTGTCATCGATCGGCCAGGGCGGCATGGGGATGGTGCTGCGGGCGATGGATGTCTGCCTGCAACGGCAGGTCGCGCTCAAGGTTCTCGATCCCCAGCTAGCGAAGAACGATTTGGCGCGTAATCGCTTTATCCGCGAGGCCCGCGCGGCCGCGTCGATCACGCATGAAAACGTCGTGGCCGTTCACCATGTTGAACATCATCGTGATGAGATTCCGTTTCTCGTCATGCGCCTGGTCGAGGGTGAATCGCTTCAGGATCTGCTCGACAAACGCGGCGGCCCGCTCGCCATTCGCGATGTGGTGGATATCGGCAGACAAGTTGCCGCCGGGCTCGCGGCCGCTCACGAAAAGACGCTAATTCATCGCGATATCAAGCCCGCGAACATCCTGATCGAAAAAGGCACGGGCAAGGTCCTACTCACCGACTTTGGCCTGGCTCGTGCCATGGAAGATGTGAAGCTGACGCAGAGCGGCTTCGTGGCCGGCACACCGCTTTACATGAGTCCCGAGCAGGCACGTGGCGAGACGCTCGACAATCGCTCGGACCTCTTCAGCCTTGGCAGCTTGCTTTACGCGATGTGCACGGGAAATCCACCGTTCCAGGGTTCCTCCGCGTTCGTGGTACTCCGCGCCGTGACCGAAGGCCGGCATCGACCCGTGCAAGAGATCAACCCGAACGTCCCCGATGACCTGGCCGCGATTATCGATCATTTGTTGGCGAAAAAGCCGGAGAATCGCATTCAGAGCGCTGCGGAAGTTGCCGACCTGCTCGGCCAACTTTCCACGCGGCTGCCGGTGGAAAAGTTCGCTTCGACCCCCGTAAAGCGGCCCACGCGGTCATTCCCACGCTTGCAACTGGGAGGTTGGCGGCGCTATGTAGCGTGGGCGGGATTGGTCGTAATCGGATTGAATGCACTCGTTTTCGTATCGGAACTGACGAGGTTGACACACTGGACCGTGCTGGGCCAACGAAGTCACGATGGTCCGAAACCTCGCCTGGTATTAGATGCCGGCACCGGTCCGATTTGGTCGGTCGCTTACTCGCCGAACGGTGAAACCGTGGCCATGGCCGTGGACGATGGCAGCGTTCGCCTCTGGAATGCCCACACCGGGCAACTGCAATCCCGCATCTCCGCTCATAAGCGACCGATTTGGTGCGTGGCATACAACCATGATGGCACAATGCTCGCCACCGCCAGTGACGATGGCAATGTCCGTCTTTGGGATACGGCCTCCAATCTCGAAATCGACACCATCAAGCACAACAGTTCGGTGCGCTCGGTCGCGTTTTCGACTGATGGAAAGCGGATCGTCACCGGCACCCGCGGCGGAGAAGTCCGCGTTTACGATGTCAAATCTGGCAAGCAAGTGATCACGACAGCCGGGCATACCGATGGCGTCGTGATGGCTGTCGCCTTTTCACCCGATGGCAAACTGATCGCCTCCGCCAGTGGTGACCAAACCGTGAAAATCTGGGATGTTTCGACCGATGACGGAAAGGAAGTCGTGACACTCAACGGTCATACGGGTGGAGTCTATTCCGTGGCATTTCATCCCACAAAACGCGTGGTCGCTTCAGGCAGTTGGGATCGCACGATCCGCGTCTGGAATATCGATTCGGGCAAGGAGACCGGTAAGCTCGAGGGGCATCGAGAGGACATTTGGTCCGTCTCTTTTTGTCCCTCGGAAGCGAGGCTCATTTCGGGCAGTGAAGATCAAACGGCCAAGGTCTGGGATGTTGCCACTGGGAAGGAACTTTACACGATCAAGGGGCACGTCGGCACGATTTACTCGATCGCCATCGGCAAGTCATGCGGCACCATTGCCACTGCCGGACGCGACGGCACAGTGAAGCTCTGGCAGGTGCAATAGGTGATCTATGAGGGTTTCACCAATATCCTTCCTCGCTCAGGTTTTCGCCAGGCAGGCCTGGAAGCCTTCATTGAGCGCCTCGCGGTCAAGATTCTTGCCGATGAAGATGAGCTTGTTGATTCGCGGCGAGTCGCCCCAGGCGGAACCAACCGTTGAATCGAGCGTCATGTGGACGCCCTGGAAGATGAAGCGGTTCGGGTCGCCGCGGAGGCTGAGAATTCCCTTCATCCGATAAAGATCCTGCCCCTTCTCCATCAGCAGCTTGGCGAACCACTGGTTGACTTTCTACTCGTTCAATTCGCCCGGCAGCGCGATGCCGACCGACGAAACGCTTTCGTCGTGCCGATGTTCGTGCTCATCGTGGTGATGTTCATGTTCGTGATCGTGCCCGCAGTCGGGGGCGCAATGTTCGCCATGTTCGTGATCGTGGTCGTGCTTCTTCGGCTTGGGGATCAGGTCGGGGTCGATCTCCTGGATCCGCTGCAAGTTGAAGCCCTGAATGCCCACGACGTTGTCGATCGAAGTCTCAGCCTTCTGCGTGCGAATAATGCGGGCGACGCCGTTCATTCGCTTAATGCGCGCTTCGAGACGGGTCACTTCCTCCTCGGAAACCAGATCCGTCTTGTTGAGCAAGATGACGTCGGCAAACGCGATCTGTTGCTGGACTTCGTTATCGTCGAAATGCTGTTGCACGTGCTTGACATCGACCAGCGTGACCACGCCGTCGAGCCGCAGTTTGTTTTTGAGTTCCTCGTCGAAAAAGAACGTCTGCACGACGGGCCCGGGGTCGGCCAAACCCGTCGTTTCGATGAGGATATAGTCGAATTTGTCCTTCCGCTTCATCAGATTGCCGAGGATGCGGATCAAGTCGCCGCGAACGGTGCAACAGATGCAGCCGTTGTTCATCTCGAAGATCTCTTCCTCGGCCCCGATCACCAGTTCCTGGTCGACGCCGACCTCGCCAAATTCGTTCTCGATGACGGCAATCCGTTTGCCGTGTTGTTTGGTGAGGATGTGATTCAAAAGCGTCGTCTTCCCGGCCCCAAGGAATCCGGTAAGCACGGTAACGGGAACACGTTCGGCAGTGGCGGCCATGGGGAAAGCATCCTTTGATTAATTCCGAATATACCCCTTGTTCGTCCCCGTCATTGTACGGCATTCGCCAAAAACGGGATCTCCACGTTTAGCCGCGAATCGTAGGTTTTACGGAGACTCGCGCGACGGCCCATTCGTCACTACGCGCCGTATAAAACCTCAACAATCACTCGACCCCAAGCGGGAGTTCCACCCTTGCGCACCGGTGCCGACGTACTCATCGAAAACCTTCACCAAAACGGCGTCCGCCACGTTTTCGGGATGCCCGGCTCGCATTCCACGCACATTTACGATGCCATCCATCGACACGGCGGCATCGAGACGATTCTCTGCCGCAACGAGCAAGCCGGCGCGTTCATGTCCGACGGCTATGCTCGGGTGACGGGTAGGCCGGGCGTGGTTTGCACCACGGCCGGGCCGGGGGCGACCAACGCCCTCACCGGCCTTGCCGAGGCGTTTGCGGATTCGATTCCGGTGCTGCTCATCGCTGGCCAGGTCAATCACGACCGGATGCACGAAGAGTGCGGCCGTTATCACGAAATCGACCTCGAAGGGATCTTTCGACCCTGCACGCGTCTTGCCCGCACCGTGATGCACAACGATCAGATTCGTGGAATTGTCCGCGATGCGTTCCAGGCCATGACCGCCGGCCGGCCCGGTTCCGCGGCCATCATTCTGCCGCAGGATCTGATGGCGCATTCGGTCGAAACTCAATCAATCATCGAAATCGGTACCGGCTTGAAGCGTTTGCGTCCTGATGAATCGGCGATTCGTCGCGTTCACGAGTTGATCGCTTCCCACCAGCGGCCGATCCTGCTGGCGGGAGGCGGTGCGGTCTGGTCCGACGCGGGCGCGGAGATCAAGGAACTCGCCCTCCGGCTCGATTGTCCGGTTATCACTACGCTCAATGGCAAAGGGATCATCGACGAGCGCGATGCGATCTCGCTGGGCCACGGGCGTTCCGTTCGGGCCGGCGTCGCCCTGCCGCACGCCGATCTGTTGCTGGCAATCGCTTGCCGGTTCACGGAAGTCTTCACCTGGTTCGGCAAGCTGCCGATCCCGAATGATCTCATCCAGATCGACATTGATTCGAATCAAATTGGCATGAATTATCCAGTGGCGCTCGGGATCGTTGCAGACGCGAAGGCCACGTTGCAGGCGATCTTGCGGGAGTGTCCGCCGCGAAGAAGCCAATGGAACGAGATCGTGACAGCCGCCCAAGACACGAAGCACCCGAAGCCCGAGTGGTTCATCGAGACGTTGCGTGCCGAGTTACCCGAGAACGCGATCGTCTTCACCGACGCCAGCGAGATGGCGATCCGGATGCAGACCGATTACCCAGCCTATGCGCCGCGAACATTTTTCTATCCGTCGAACTACATCACGCTCGGCTGGGGTTTCCCCGCGGCGGTCGGGGCTGCCGTGGCGAGCCGCGATCGGCAAGTCGTCAGCGTCAGCGGCGACGGTGGTTTCTTGATGACCGCCCAGGAACTGGCGACCGCGGTTCGCTATCAACTCAAGCTCATCGCGATCGTTCACAACGATTCCGCCTACGGGGCGATCAAGAACCTCCAGCGAGTGAAGCATGCAGGGCGTTTCCACGACACAAATTTGAACAATCCCGATTTTCTGGTGCTTGCGGAGGCTTACGGCATTCCGAGTGTGCGCGCGGAGAATTCGGCTACATTTGCCAAGGCGTTGCGCGAAGCGTTGGGACGTGGCGGCCCGAGTTTGATCGAAGTGCCGGACATGTGGCGGTCGTTGCGGGTTTGACGCGAGGGGCACACGTCGGGTCGTCGCGAGGGTCTCCGGAAACCCTCCGACCCGCGGCTAAACTTTTTTCGATACTGGACGTTTGCTCCTGACTTTCTTCTCTGATACGATGGCGCGGCGGGCAGTAAAGGAACCTTTCGCCAAACGTGAAAGCGGCGGAGGGAAAGGACATGGCACTTAGTCGAGGATTCCGCATGTTTAATATCCGCAAGATTCTCTATGCGACGGATTTCTCGTCCTATTCCAATCAGGCGTACTTCCACGCCATTGCGCTGGCCGAGCACTATGAAGCCAGCCTGACGGTGGTCAACGTCTGGACACCCGATTCCGATTGCGGCGGTCAGCAAGAGTGCAAGACGCAGCTCGAGACGATCCGTCCCGCGAATCCGGGCATCCCTGTGCATCACGTTTTTCTGGAAGGTGATCCCGCCACGGAAATCGTGCGGCTTGCCACGGATGCGAACATGGATCTGGTCGTCATGGGCACGCACGGCCGAAGTTTCGTCGAACGGTTGCTGATGGGAAGCGTCGCCGAGAAAGTGATGCGCGACGCGCACTGTTCGGTACTGGTGGTGAAGCTTCCCAAGGGGCAACCCAAGGCTGATCGGCCGAGTGCGGAACTGGCGGCATCGTATTAGAGATCCCTGTTAGTATCCCTGGGGTTCGCAGAGCCTCACCCCAGGGCTTGTGAAAATATACTCGCAAGCCCTAAAGGTGAGGCTCTGCGAACCCCAGGGATCAACGGGCAATGCTTCACGAAGAACAGATCGACCTTCGCCGGCAGCGGGCTCGTGCGGAGAAGTTCCGGATCGAGAACGTCGGCAAGAAAAAAGTCTTCTCGGATTATCACGTCAGCAACCCAAAATCGGGCGGCGAGTACACGGTCACCGTGCGCGGCTTTGAGGTTGGCGACAATCACTGCACCTGTCCCGATTTCAAATCGAACACGCTCGGCACCTGTAAGCATGTCGAAGCCGTCCTCGAATCGCTTCAAGACGAAAAGACCACGATTCGCCAGCGGAAGGCGGTCGTCACCCGTGCGGAAATTCAACTCCACTATCGCGAGCAACTTCGGCCGCGGCTGCAACTCCCGGCCCGACACTCCGACCAACTCGGCGCCCTGGCGAAACGCTTCTTCGACGCCCAGGGCTTCTGGAATCCGGCCGGCGATTTCGGCGACCTGATTGCCGCCATCGAGGCGATGCCCGAAAAAGTCACCGTCATGTCCGACGCGCTCGAGTTCATCGATCACGAAATCGATCGGCGCGACCTGGCCCGGCGGGAGCACGAATGGCTCGCCGAACTTGAGGTCGGCGGTGATGGCCCGCTGCGGCATCTCCTCAAGGTGCCGCTCTACGACTATCAAATTCGAGGGGCTCTTTTTCTCGCTTGTCGGGGCCGTTGCATTCTCGGCGACGACATGGGCCTCGGCAAGACCGTGCAAGCAATGGCGGCGATCGAGCTGCTGGCGAAGGAACGCGGCATCCAGCGGGTTTTGGTGATTGCCCCCGCCTCGGTCAAGTACCAGTGGGAAGGCGAAATCCGCAAGTTTGTCGATCGGGGCGTGCAGGTGATTGACGGCCTGCGCGACGAGCGGGAAGTGCTGTACAAGCTGCCGACGTTCTATCGACTCGTGAATTACGAACAGGTCGTCCGCGATCTAGAACTGCTCAACGAATGGCGGCCCGACGTTGTCGTTCTCGACGAAGCTCAGCGGATCAAAAATTGGGAAGCGAAGACGTCGCGAGCGGTGAAGAAACTCCGCAGCCGTTACGCGATGGTTCTCACCGGCACGCCGTTGGAGAACAAGCTCGAAGAACTCTACAGCATCGTGCAATTTGTGGACGACCGCCGGCTCGGGCCCGCGTTTGAATTCCTGCACGAGCACCGCGTGCTCGACGCCAAGGGGAACATCACCGGCTACAAGCATCTCGACAAGGTCCGCGACAAGTTGGCCCCGATCCTGTTACGGCGGACGCGGGCGGAGGTTCTGACCCAACTCCCCGAACGGACTGACAACACGCTCTTCGTCGAGATGCGCGATGAGCAACGGATTCCCTATGAGGAGCAACGCACCAACCTCGCCAGGCTGCTCGGCAAGAGCGTGCTCAGCGATCTTGATCGAAAACGGATTCTTGCCTGCATCGTTAACATGCGGATGGTCTGCGACAGCACCTTCCTGTTCGACAAGCTCACGAACGTCTCGCCGAAACTGGATGAATTCGCCGAGGTGCTGGAGGAACTCTTCGCCTCCGGCGAGGGCGAGCACAAGGCCGTCGTCTTCAGCCAGTGGGAAACGATGTTGCATCAGGCGGCCCGCGTGCTCGATGATCTCGGCATCGACCACACTCTGCTGCACGGTGGCATGTCGGGGAAAGAGCGCAAGGAAGTGCTCGAGCGTTTCCGTACCGACCCTTCCTGCCGGGTCTTCCTGAGCACCGACGCGGGCGGCGTCGGCCTCAATCTGCAGACGGCGGATACGGTCGTCAATCTCGAACTTCCCTGGAACCCGGCCGTTCTCGAACAACGCATCGCGCGGGTGCATCGCATGGGCCAGGAACGCCCGGTGCGCGTCATCAACTTCGTCACCCGCGGCAGCATCGAAGAACGTGTACAGAAAGCGAACGAGACGAAGCGGGCGCTCTTCGCCGGCGTTTTTGATGGCGATAGCGACGAAGTCC
>JAIOQJ010000696.1 GCA_021413475.1 Planctomycetota bacterium
GTGATCATGTCGGTGTTATTGCTCGGATCCTCATTCGTGGTGACAACCCTCATCGAACCGGGTGCCCTTGAAAACGTTGATGCCCGCGGAAAGGCCCTGGAAGGCGAAAATCTGAAGAAACCTCCGGCAAAAGATCGGGCGCTAGCCTATCTGGCCCACGGCGAGGGGAAGATCAAAATCGCGCCATTTACCGGAGAAACCTTCGGCACCATATACGATCTGGTCACGGTCGTGATTCTCTGGTTCGCGGGTGCGAGTGCCATGGCCGGCCTGCTCAATCTAGTTCCGCAGTACTTACCTCGTTACGGAATGGCTCCAGAATGGGCTCGTGCCATGCGGCCCCTCGTGCTGTTATTCACGGGAATCAATCTGTTGGTCACATTCATCTTCGACGCCAGTGTCGATGCCCAGGGCGACGCTTATGCGACGGGAGTGCTCGTCCTGATGACTAGCGGCGCGATCGCGTCCGTGATTGACCGTTGGAACTTGAAACCCGGGAGACGCTGGTATCGCCGATTGTCTTGGAGCTTTTCCGCGGTCTCCGGTGTCTTTCTTTTCACAACCATCGACATCGTGATCGGCAAACCGGAAGGCATCAAGATCGCGAGCTTCTTCATCATCACGATTCTGGTGACGTCGTTCATCTCACGTGCCGCACGCAGTCGCGAGCTACGCTTTCAGGGCTTTCACATACCGGACGTCGAATCGAAGCTCTACTGGGATTCGATCAAGCACCTGGAACTCTCGGTGCTCGTGCCGCATCGCCCAGGCCGGCGTTCGCTGCCGAGCAAGGAGGCCGCCATTCGTCGGGAGCACCGGATCCCACGAGATATCGAGATTATTTTCGTCGAAGTGGACTTGCTCGATCCGAGCGAGTTCATCTCGGAGCCGTGGCTGGAAGTCCATCCGGAGGAAGGGCGTTACGTGATGAAAATCTCGCACGCCTCATCGATCGCCCATACGTTGGCAGCCGTCGCATTGGAAATGACGAAGGTCGGCCGACCTCCCGAAATTCACTTCGGCTGGACGGACGAAACCCCCTGGTCCGGCACCATCGGCTTCCTGCTTTTTGGCGAAGGAAACATCCCCTGGATGGTACGCGAACTCATCCGCAAAGCGGAACCCGACCCGGAACGCCGGCCGTTCATCGTCGTCGCGGGGGTTTAGATTTCTTTATTGACGAGCCGGCTTGCGTGAGCGGCCGGAGGATTTTGTCTCTTCCTCCGGCCGCTCACGCGAGCCGGCTCGTCAAGTCACTCTCTGGAGACCTCTCCCATGAAAGCCTGGATCATCGACGGCGGTTTCGGTTTCGAGAATCTCAAGCAGGCCCAGCGGCCTGATCCGAAGCCAGGGCCCGGCCAGATCGTCGTTCGCGTTCGTGCCGTGTCGTTGAATTACCGCGATCTGTTGGTGACCAAGGGCGTTTACAACCCCAAGATGCCGTTACCGCGGATTCCATGTTCCGATGGGGCGGGCGAGGTTCTCGCCATCGGCGATGGTGTTTCGCGCGTCAAAGTTGGCGACCGCGTCGCGGCCATCTTCCATCAACGCTGGTTGGCTGGCGGTATCACGGATATCGTCGGCCGTTCGACGCTCGGCGGCGATCTCGACGGCATGCTCGCCGAGCAGGTACTTCTCTCGGAAGATGGCGTCGTTCCGGTTCCGGAGCATCTCTCCTTTGCGGAAGCGGCCACCCTGCCCTGTGCCGCTGTCACGGCCTGGAACGCCCTGGTCGAAGGCGGCCTCAAGGTGGGGGACACGGTACTCGTTCAAGGCACCGGCGGCGTCTCGATCTTCGCCCTGCAATTCGCGAAACTGGCCGGGGCTCGCGTCTTCGTAACGTCGAGTAGCGACACCAAGCTCTCGCGGTCGATCGAATTGGGTGCCAGTGCCGGCCTGAATTATCGCACCACGCCCGACTGGGAAAAATGGGCCCGCACGCAAACGGGCATCGGCGTCGATCACGTTGTCGAAGTCGGCGGAGCGGGTACGCTGGAACGTTCAATCAAAGCCGCCCGCACCGGCGGCCACATTGCCCTGATCGGCGTGCTGACCGGAAATGGAACCGTCAATCCGTTACCCATCCTGATGAAGAGCATCCGCCTGCGCGGCATTTTCGTCGGCTCGCGCGTGATGTTCGAAGAGATGAACCGGGCCATCACGGTCGGCCAACTTCGGCCGGTGATCGACCGCGTCTTCCCATTCACCGAGTTTCCACAGGCACTTCAACACATGGAAAGCGGTGCCCATTTCGGCAAGATCGTCATCGATCTTACGAAGTGACCGAGACAGCCGCCGATCCGTTGCGATGTTCATATATTACCGCCCAAGCCCTGGGGTGAGGCTTTGTGAACCCCACGGTTCATATTCTTCATGAAGGAGCGGCGTCATGACTCCAGCACCTGCTTATTCCCCCGGGCTTGAAGGGATCGTCGCGGGAGAGACGGGCATCTCCAGCGTCGCGGATGGTCTGCGTTATCGCGGTTACGAAGTCCCCGATCTGGCCGAGCATTGCAACTTCGACGAGGTCGCCTACCTGCTCCTCCACGGCGACTTGCCGAACAAGTCGCAACTGGCGCAGTTCCAGACCCGCGTTCACGCCGCCCGCCGGTTGACGCAGCCGATTCGCGACCTCCTCAAAGGCCTGCCGAAGGGTACGCCGCCGCTCGACGCCCTGCGTAGTTCCGTCAGCGCTCTGGCCCATTTCGATCAAGACACCACCGACAATTCGCACGAAGCCAACCTCCGCAAGGCGGAGCGGTTGCTCGCCCAACTCCCCGTCGCGATTTGCGATCACTACCACTATTCGCGAGGCGAACAGGTCGTGGCGGCCCGGCAGGATCTCGGGCAGTCGGCCAACTTCCTCTGGATGTTGCGCGGTACCGAGCCGAAGCCCGAGGACGTAAAAGCTCTTGATGTCTCGTTGATCCTCTATGCGGAGCATGAGTTCAACGCCTCCACGTTCGCGGCTCGCACGATCGTCTCAACGGAATCCGACCTGCACTCGGCCATCACCGGGGCGATCGGGGCCCTGAAGGGCCGGCTGCACGGCGGGGCCAACGAGAAGATCATGGACATCCTCAAGCCGATCGGGACGGCCGACAAGGCGGAGAAGTGGGTCCGCGACGCCCTCGCCAAAAAAGAACGGATCATGGGCTTCGGCCACCGCGTCTACAAGACCGGCGACGTCCGAGCCGGCATCTTGAAGAAGTACGCCGCCGAGGCGTGTGCTCGCATCAACGAAGCGAAATGGGAGGAGATCGCGGAGATCATCGAAACGGTGATGGCGAACGAAAAGAAGATGTACCCTAACCTCGACTGGCCCGCCGGCCGACTCTATTACGCGATGGGCCTCGAAATTCCCATTTACACCCCCATTTTCGCCATGTCCCGCATCACCGGCTGGAGCGCCCACGTCATCGAGCAACTCGACCACAATCGGTTGATTCGCCCGCGGGCGATCTACACCGGACCGGAGTTGCGTAGCGTGAAGCCGGTCGCGGAGCGCGGGTAGTGGCGGCATCCGCCGTTAACCCGACGCGCTAGCGAGGGATGCCGGCGTCTCCCTCGCTAGCGCGTCGGGTTAACAAGACGCGGATGAATTACGTTCGGCGAATTGAGTTCTCATCACCCTCACTCCACGCGGTCTCCACCCTCATGTTGCAATTCCTTCGGCGAATTTCGCTCACTCAGTGGATTCTCATTTCGATGGTGCTCGGCACGCTCATCGGCTATTTGTTTCCCGAGGCGTCGCAGCATCTCAAGCCGTTGTCGTCCATATTCCTGCGGATGATCAAGTCGCTGATCGCCCCGCTGATCTTCGCGACACTGGTCGTCGGCATTGCCGGGCATGGCGACGACATGAAACGCGTCGGCCGGCTGGCGTTGAAATCGATCATCTACTTCGAGATCGTCACGACGCTGGCACTCGTCATTGGTTTGTTGGCGGTCAATCTCACGAAGCCGGGGCAAGGCGTCAATCTCCAGGTCTCCGCTGCAAAGGGGAAAGAACACGCGGAAACGGCCAGTAAGCGAACTATCGGCGAGACGATCGAGCACATTGTCCCGCCAAGTGTTTTCGATGCGGCGGCGAAGAACGATGTTCTGCAAATCGTCTTCTGGTCGATCCTGTTCGGCGTCGCCTTGACGCAAGTGCGTGGCCGGCCGCGCGAGGTGATGCTCGAAGGGCTTGATTCGCTCGCGCAGGTGATGTTCAAATTCACCGGCCTGGTAATGAAGTACGCACCGGTAGGGATCGGGGCGGCGATCGCGGTCACGGTGGGACACAGCGGCCTGGAGATCCTGAAGAACCTCGCGCTTTTGATTCTGACGCTCTACGGAGCCCTCGTCGTCTTCATGTTGGTCGTGCTGTTGCCGGCCGCGTGGCTGGCGCGGGTGCCGCTTAAAAAATTCGCCCGGGCCATCAAGGAACCGGCCTTGATCGCCTTTTCGACGACATCGTCCGAGGCGGCCTTGCCCAAGGCGATGATCGCGATGCAATCGATCGGCGTGCCGAAGCGGATTGTCGCCTTCGTGATGCCGACGGGTTACTCGTTCAACCTCGACGGCACGACTCTCTATCTGGCAGTAGCCTCGGTTTTCGCAGCCCAGGCGGCGGGAATCGAACTGACTCTCACCCAACAAGTCGTGATGATGCTCACCCTGATGCTCACCAGCAAGGGAGTCGCCGCCGTGCCGCGGGCCTCGCTGGTGATTTAGTCCGGGACGCTGGCTACGTTCGGCCTGCCCCAAGAAGCCGTCGCGATCATCCTCGGCGTCGACGAACTGATGGACCTGGCCCGCACCACGGTCAACCTGATCGGTAATTGTTTGGCGACGTGCGTGATGGCCCGCTGGGAAGGGGAGTTCGATGATAACGCGACGGGGGTGCTGCCGGGGGAAGTGGTGGAGGGTCAAATCCCAGGGGTTCACGGAGCCTCACCTCCGGGCTTGGAAAAATAATCTAACAAGCCCAGAGGTGAGGCTCCGCGAACCTCTGGGATCAACGCACTTTCGCATTTCGAAACGACCCAGCCAGCGGTATAATCCCAGCAATCCACCCCCCGGAGGAAATCGCGATGGCTATTCAGCTTTCTCTGTCGTCTGATCTCGAAACTCGTTTACACGCGGCAGCGTCCGATGAAGGGATGTCCGCGGAGCAATATGCCGTGGAGGCAATTGAAGAGAAGCTCCCTGTCTCAGAATCGCCGGCCGTGGGCAATCACGCTTTCACTGCCGGCAATGGAAAACCGGCGACACTACCTGAAGAGAAGCCGCCCTTGAGCGCGAAGACCCTTGCCGCCATTGCGATGCTGAAAGCGTGGGCCAAGGAAGCGGAGGAAATGACTGACGAAGAGTCGGCCGAGAATGAAGCAATTCTTCGGGCAATCGACGAGAATAGGCTTTCGGATCGCAAGCTTTTTACTGAAATTCTGAGTGACAAATCCCCATGAGCAGAATCGTTATTCTCGATGCCGGTCCTCTCGGACTTCTCAGGTCGCCGGTCACGAAGGGTGGCGATCCCGCG
>JAIOQJ010000697.1 GCA_021413475.1 Planctomycetota bacterium
ACGACGACGTCTCCGCGTCGAGATCCACGTCGAGTTCAACCGAATCATCGAGATTCAGGTCGAATTCGCTATCCTCATCGAGCTTCTTTTTGGAACCAAGTTTCTTGCTCGACGCCCCGCCTTGCTCAAGGTCGAGTTCGATCGACGAATCATCGAGGCTCAGGTCGAACCCGCTGTCGTCTTCGGCAGGTTTTTTCGAACCAAGCTTCTTTTTCGAACCGAGCTTCTTGCTCGAGGCCCCGCCCTGATCGAGATCAAGTTCGACCGACGAATCATCGAGACTCAAGTCGAATCCGCTGTCGTCTTCGGCAGGCTTTTTCGAACCGAGGTTCTTTTTCGAACCAAGTTTCTTGCTCGAAGCGCCGCCCTGATCGACTTCAAGTTCTGCCGAGGAATCATCCAGATTCAAATCGAATTCGCTGTCGTCATCGAGTCTCTTTTTTGAACCTAGCTTCTTGGAGGAGGCACCCGCTTGATCGAGATCGAGTTCGAAATCGATATCGTCGGAGTCGTCCTTGGGCTTGGCTTGCGTCTTGGCGGCGGGAATCTTGCCGGATTTCTTGGAAATACTGCTAAGGCCGCTCTTCTTTTCGAGCGATGGACCGCTGTCCTTAGGCTTGCCGAGGTTGATGCCGCTCGCTCCGCTTTTTCCAGTCGAACGCGGCGGTTCCGGCATATCGCCCAGGGAAATTTCGTCGCTGCTATCGTTGGCGAGCGAAAGTTCGAATTCGTCACTGCTGTCGGCATCAATATTCAATTCGAACTCGCTGCTATCCGCTTCAGGAGCGGCCGGCGGCGTCTTCCCCGATTTGGGAGGCGACAATTTGCTTGAACTTGGCGACAACTTGCTCGAACTCGAAGAGGTCATCTTCCCGGAAAGACCAGAAAGTTTGCCCGACGAGCCGCCCCTTGGGAGAATGTCAAGTTCGATCTCTTCGGTGCCGGAATCATCGGGTGAGGTGCGTTTGATCTTGCCGCTCTGCCCCAGACGAACATCGCTGTCGGCTTTAGCGGGCTTGAGTTTGCCGCTCGATTTTTTCGATGTGACAGGGGCGTCGTCGTCAGCGAGAGTGAAAATATCGTCATCGCCAAGCACCAGCGGGTCTTCCTCTTTGACGGGTGGCTTCGACTTGGTGGGATTGGTCGGCGATTTCTTGGCCGGCTTGGGAGCAGCTTCCTCCTCAAACAATTCCAGATCCTTGGGCACGCCGTGCTCGTCACTCGTCGAATCCGACATATGCATTTCTTCTTCGCTGCCGAAGCCGATTTGCCGTGCGAGTTCCTGGATATCCTTGGATCGAAATCGTTGCGTGTTACCGTCTTGCAAGGGGCGAATGTGTGTCCATTCCGTGCGCAAACGCCGACGGAAATCGGATGCGCTAATGCCTAGTTTGTCGGCCGCTTCTTCCAGGGTGAAGTAGTTTTGCGCCATGGCTGCAATCTCATCTCCGCCAGAGGCGGAACACGGGACCGATGCCTTCAGAGAGCGCCGTTAGAATGATCGAGACGCCCGAAAACACCGCTATCCATCGATTGTAAACCATCCCACCTCTAACTCAAGGGATAATGCAGCCAGGAAAGGGAGGCAATCGAGGCAAAAATGGTCGGGCCTAGCGGTCGGGTCGGACCTTCCGAATGTGAGGGATGCACGACCTGACTCTCGGAGGAATAAAAGGCTCAACAATCGGTGTGAACGGAATTTTAATCTCGCGGATCAATTTCGAGGACGACAAATGGCATTTTCGACAGTCCATAGTACCATTGTCACGTCCGATTCAAGTTTTCCCAACGGCGAGCGGCGCTGACTTGCTCTTCGACAGAGCCTTCCGCAACGCGTCGGCGAGCGTGCGCATCGCGAATGGCTTGCCAAGGATCTCGGAGAAGCCGGAACGGGAAGCACGTTCTTCGTCAATCGCTCCGCTGTAACCGCTGGTCAAGATGACGGGGAGTTCGGGCCTGATTTGATGGATTGCTTGCGCCACTTCGGTGCCGAGCATCCGCGGCATGGTCAGATCGGTGATCACTGCCGCGAAGTGGAAAGGATTCGCCTCGAAAGCCGCGACCGCTTCAATCGCATCGACGAATGCCACCGGTCGATAGCCGAGTTGGCTAAGGACGGCCGAAGTCAGTTGCACGATTCCCGCTTCATCATCGACAAGCAAGATATGCTCGCCATTGCCTCGCGGCATTTCCATGGGAATAGCCGGCTTCGAATCGGGGAGGATCCCGGAGACGGGGAAATAGACTTGAAAGGTCGTCCCCTCGCCGGCACGGCTAAAGACCGAGATGGTTCCTTCGTGAGACCGGACAATCCCGTGGACGACGGCCAAGCCGAGGCCCGTGCCCGTTCCCGGCGGTTTCGTCGTGAAAAATGGCTCGAACAAACGTTCCATCGCCGGCGATGAAATCCCAGGTCCCTAATCGCTGACCGACAGGCGGATAAACTCCCCTTCCCGCAAAGGAGGATGATTCCGCGCGAAGGCTGCATCGACATGAACCGTTTCAACCGAGAGGCTGAGTTTCCCCCTTTCACCCATCGCTTGCACCGCGTTCGTACACAAGTTAATAAGCACTTGATGCAACTGGGTCGATTCGCCCAGGATCGGTGGCAAATCGGCGGCCAAAAAAGATTCAAAAGTGATTCCGGCAGGCGCGGTTGATTTGACCAGGTTCAACGCTTCACGGACGATCGGGTCCAAATAGACCGGCTTGCGATCGGGCACTTCCCGGCGGCTGAAGGTAAGAATTTGTCGAATGAGGTCCTTGGCCCGATTCGCCGCGGTCAGAATCTGGTCGACTTGCCCATGAACGGGCGAGTGCGTGTCTTGCGAGTCTTGAATGAGCTCCCCGTAGCCCAGGATTCCAGTTAGCAAGTTGTTAAAATCATGGGCAATGCCACCCGCTAATTGGCCGAGTGCCTCGAGCTTCCGCGATTGCTGCAATTGCGATTCAAGGGAACGCTGCCTCTCCTCGGCTTCCTTGCGAGCACTGATATCTCGACACGCCCAGAGGAGGTTTTCCCCATTTGCTTCGTTCCCCGAAACGGGAACGAGATTCAACTCGACGTGCAAACGGCGATCGGGCATGACAAAGGTCGTCTCCAGGGAGACGGGCCGTCGATCACGCATCGCCTTGTCGCATTTCTTCCGCAGGCTGGCGACCGCCTCGGGCGTGCAGCGAAAAATCGACTCGGCCATCTCTTCCAGGCGTTTCCCGACCAACGTCGGGTATCCCGAGGTACCGAGCGCCTGTTTGGCGAAATCCAGCAATGTCTGATTCGCGGAAGCGATGCGGTAGCTATCGTCCGGAAGGACGGAGAAAAGCGCCAACTTGTCGGAGGTGCTGTTGTAAATCAGCGACAGCATCGACTGGCTTTCACGCAGCGACACGAGGGCACGGCGATGCTTATGCCTTTCCGCCGACTCGCTCATGGCCCGATGGACCGCCGGCACAAAGCGGATCAGGTTGCTTTTCATCAAATAGTCGTTAGCGCCGGCTTTGATCGATTCGACGGCAACGTCTTCACCAACCGTGCCAGAAATCAGAATAAAAGGAACATCCGGTGTGTGCTCGACGTGAATGGCCAGGGCTTGCAGGCCATTGAAGACCGGCATCGAATAGTCGGAAATAACGATATCCCACTCTTCGTCCTGCAAAGCTTGCCGGAAGCCTTGTGGAGAATCGACCCGCGCGGAAAACGGCTGGAACCCTCCCTTACGCAGTTCACGCAACAACAAGGCGACATCATCTTCCGAATCCTCGACGAATAGAATTCGTAGCGGCGTGCTCATAATTTAGCCTCGCTGCCAGGACGTGGCGTTTCGTTGAGCAGCAGCCAGTACAAGCCAAGCTGCCCGATGGCGACGATGAACTGATCGAAATCCACGGGCTTCCGAATATAGCTGTTCGCCCCGAGGTGATAGCTCTGGATCACGTCCTGATCCTCCTTCGAGGAAGTGAGCACGACGACCTGAAGAAGTTTCGTGCGTGGATCGCCGCGTACCCGGCGCAAGACCTCATGACCATCAACTCGGGGCAACTTCAAATCGAGGAGCATGACAGCCGGAAGATGCGACGTATCCCGCTTCGCGTGCTCTCCCGTGCCAAACAGGTAATCGAGCGCCTCGACACCATCTCTCGCCACCACGATCTCATTGAGGATGTGGTTCTTCTTGAACGCTCGCAACGTCAAGGCCACGTCGTCGGGATTATCTTCCACAAGCAAGATTACACCGTTATTCAAACGAATCGCCCCCTGACTTGGCGCTATCGAGAGTGAAGTAGAAAGCCGCGCCGCGTTCGACCTCGCCATTTGCCCAAATCTGTCCGCCATGACGGCGAATGATGCGATTCACCGTCGCCAGGCCGATGCCATGTCCGTCGAATTCGTCGGGCCGATGCAACCGCTGAAATGGCTTGAACAACTTGTCGGCATACGCTTCGTCGAATCCCGCGCCGTCGTCCTTGACAAAATAAACCATGCGGCCCTCATCGGAAAGTCCGCCTACCTCGATTCGAGCACGTTCGTGTCGACTGGTGTACTTGTGGGCATTGCCGAGCAGGTTCTCCAGCAGAATGGTCATCAAATTTCGGTCGCCCTGAGCAATCAACGAGGGAGCGATGACCCATTCGACGCGGCGCTCGGGATTCGTCGTGTGCAAGCCATCCGCGATTTTGCGGGCGAGCGACGAAAGATCGACTCGCGTTGAATGCAGTTCCGCCCTCGATACGCGCGATAGATTGAGCAAATCGTCAATCAACTCGCCCATGCGCTGGCTTGCGGCCCGAACGCGGCGCAGATAGTCTTGGCCGTCGGCGTTAAGTAAATCGTGGCAATCCTCGAGCAAGGCCAGGCTGAAACCGTCGATCGATCGAAGAGGAGCACGCAAGTCGTGCGAAACGGAATAGCAAAAGGCTTCGAGCTCTTGATTGGCTGCCGCCAGTTGCGCCGTGCGCTCATGAACTCGCTTTTCGAGATTCGCATTCAACCGCCGGATGGCCTCCTCGTTCTGGAGTTTCTCCGTGATATCCTGGACAAGCGACGCGACGCCGATCGTACGGCCCGCCTCATCAATCAGCGGTGTGTTGTACCACTCGCATTCGATAATGGTCCCATCTTTGCGCAGATTGCGATTGTTGCTTCTCATGCCGCCTTTCTGGACCACTAGGGCATTCCAAACGCCCTCGACGTGAGGTCGAACATCAACGGGAATCGTGAAGGTGAAATACTGCCCGATCGCTTCGTGGGCGCTGAAACCGAAGATTTTTTCCGCGGCAGGATTCCAGCTAACCACTCGGCCGTCGAGACTCCACTCGATCGCGCCCAACGGCGTTTTCTGGATGTGCAGAATCCGCCGCTGCTCGCTGGCCCGCAAGCGATCCTCCGTGAGGCGATGTTCCGTAATATCGCGCGCGATAATGGCGATCCGCCGGATCCCTCCTTGCGAATCTGGCAACGGGACCAACACCGTGTTAAACCAGCGTTGTCCGGTGGGCAAATCGAGCGGATGTTCACGCGTGACAATTTCCCGACCAGTCTGACAGGCCAGGAACGCTCGTAACAACACTTCCGGCGTGCCCGAAGACAATAGGCTGCAGACGTTTTTCCCCGAGACGTCCACCATGCGCAACCCCGTCGTCTCCTCGCAAGCAGGATTCATCGTCTCGCAGACCCATTCCCCGTTGTTCCGCATGCCGACGATCAGCACGGCATCGCTGGTGTGTTCGAAGAGTTCCAGAAAGTGCAGTTCCGTTTCACGGAGCGTCTGTTCGATGCCGTGCCGTTCGCCGGCTTCCATGGCCAGGGAAACCAGGTCGGCAAGTGCGGCGGTGAATAATTCTTCCTCGGCCGTCCACATTCGCGGCGGGCCAACGTGCTCGAGACAGACCACACCGCGCAACTCCCCCTTCGAGCGAACCGCGGCATCCATCATTGACGTGATGCCCAGGGGTACCAGATAGTTGTCGCGATATTCCCGCGTGCGCGGATCGTTCCTAGCATCGTGGGCGACGATCAACCTTTGCTGCTCCATGGTCAAAAAATACGCGGGATGTTCCTTGATGAAGAGTTCCATCCCGTCCGTGTGTTTTCCCGTGCGTTGATCGAACAAGTCGATGCAGCGTATCTTCGATCGAGCCGGATCATTCAGCCAGACACTGGCACGAGCCACCGACAAGGCGCTGCCGGCCACTTCCGTGATTTCTCGCAGGTCGTCGAACAGGTTGTCTCCGAGAAATGTTCGGGTTCGAGCCAGATGGAGCAAGGCCGAAGTTGCCCACTGAAGTTCGGATTCGCCACGGCCGCCCGCCGGATGGGCATAGCGAAGGTTCGTCGTCCGCAGTTCCCGAGCGACGGCCGGGAGCAAACGGCGCAATTCATCAAGCCGGATCGCCTCGCCGGCACCGATTCGGACCGCTTCGAGAGCGCTCTCCTCGTTGCTGGCATCACACAATACGAAAATCGGCGTCTCCCGACCGGCGAGTGCTCGTTCGGCAAGGATCACCCCTGGGGGTAGGTCGCTTTCTGTTGTGGCAAAAATGAGGTTCCACTCACTGGAACGGAGTTCCCGGCGCATGTCTTTCCGGGTGGCAACCGCCACAAATTCCGGCTCGTAAGCCTTTTCCAATTCACAAAGAATGGAAGCCTCGGCCTCATCCGAGCAGGAGACGAACAGAATTTCCAAGGGCGGTTTCATGCCGGCATCGCAAAAAGTTGAAGAGTTGTATTCGCCGGTCGATCGAAAGAGTCTACCTCACGAAGGGGCGAATCGCCAGCGGGAAATGGTGTCCGCTACTTCGGCGCGGATATCAGAGTTCGACTTGGGTGATGGCATTCGCGCGGAAATTGAATTGATGGCGAGGCAATCGAAGACCTCCAATGGAGGCCTTCGATCGCACACGCAACTTTACCGAACATACGCGTAATGGTAACTGCCGCCTGCTGCGGAACCGCCCGAGAAATGGTAGGACGACCCGCCAACGGCCGCGCCGCCGTAGCCAGCATGGGTTGTGGTAGTGGAATGGTAAGCCCCGCCGCTCGCCCCGTAAGCGGTGGTATGCGTAGTTGCTCCGCTCGTATTGGGACCGCGATAGGCACTCTCGCCGACATGCTGAACCCCGTTCGGGCCGACATGCGTGTAGCCGACATGGGCCGCGCCGTAGGCATCCACCTTGGATGGCGAAAGCAGAGCCATTGCGAACATCGTCAGGATCATCTTGTTGAACATCGAAGAATTCTCCTCTGAAGGTTGTGATTCGGTTGTGTAAGGTTCATTGAGCCGGTTTAACGCGTTTGAGCTTCAACGGCTGGGGATCGGGTTTCGCCTCGCCGTCCACGGTCAGCTTGGTTAGTTGCCAGATGGTGTGGTCGGCATCGACTTTCGTCAGGACATTAACTCCGGTGACGGTTCGGCCGTCCACGGTTCGAGCCGTGGTTGTCAGAAGCCACTTGTCGCCATTTTTCTTCCAACCAGCCTGTCCATGTCCGCCGCCGGAATAGAACGACCAGGACTTGATCTGCTTGTCGACGGCGTCCCAACCGATCCATTGCGTGCCGCCGAAAACGGGGATGCCATTGTGGGTTGTGGCGAACGAGGAGACGATAAAATTCTGGTTCTCCGCCCAGGCGTACGAGGCCCGGCCCGATTCGCCTTTCTCGCTCTCGCCGACCCAGTCGCCGATCAGCCACTCGATATCCTCGAAGTGAGCGACATTGGTAGGCGGTCGTGCCACCGAGTCGCGGACACTCTCGAAGTACCACTCTCCGTCCTTCTTCACCAGGATGGCGGAGAACCGGGCCACGGTGCTCGGGTTGCCATCGGCGGGCGTGACTTCCGTTATCCCCTCTTCGAGCCCCACATCGGGTGACAGCAAACGGGCCGAGATCACATGGATGTTCAGCTTCGCCCCTTTCTTGCCGGCGAAGACCTTCTCATAGAGTTTCTCGATCGCGGCACGCCCCTTGGTCTCGTGGCCAGACTGATCGACGTACGTTGCTTCGGGTGCCCAAAAGGCCGCCGTCGCCTTGGCATCGCCCTTGTTGAAAGCCGCGATAAAATCTTGGGCGCGTTTACCCTCGCCCAATTTCGGAGCGGCTTTGACCTTTTGCTCCTGTGCGTTCCCATGCTTCATCCCAGGCGCGACGACCTGACTGATGGCAAGAATTATCGCCAGGCCTAATCCGAGACCGAAAAACCTTCGAAACCTCATGTTGAAACCTCCGAATGGTGAGTAATCGATCGAAACTCTGTCACTTCCGAATACGAGACGTCACTTTTCAAACGCGAACACGCGTTTCCAGTCGTCCTTCATGCTGATAACCGGCCAGCCCTTCTTCTTGGCTTCGTCGTATAGCGCCTGCGAGAAAGTGCCGATCTTGGATTCGGGCAAGCCGTTCGCCGGGCCGTATGCGTATTCCCGTTTCGCATCATCGTGCAGGACGAACATGCCGAGCCGTGCCCCGCTGCCGGCCGTCGTGTATTCGATCATTTCGCGGTCGCCCGCGGTGTTGCCAAAGGCAGCGATTGGGCGACGACCGATGATCATGTGAATCCCTTCCGGTTTTCCCGCTTTGTCGTCGTTGAGAAGCAGTTTGGGCTCCTTCGTGAGCATCGGCTTTCCCTCCTTATCGTAGCCGTACTTCGTGCCACCCATGCTGCCGACAATTTGTTCAGGAGGAATGCCGTAGACCTGTTCGGAGTAGGCACGAACGAAATCCTGCCCACCGCCGGTGACGATGTAGGTTTTGAAACCGTTGGCCCGCAGGTATTGCATCACCTCCAACATCGGTTGATAGATCATCTCGGTATAAGGTCGATTCCAGCGCGGGTGCTTGGCCGTCGCCAGCCATTTCTTGACTTCGTCGCTGAATTCCTCAACGCTCATGCCGGTCAGAGTCGCTTCGAGTATTTCGACAAGTTCCTTTGTGGAGAGCTTCGCCATCGCCTCGCGATTGCCGGAAAGCACGGTCTTGAACGGCTCTTTCTCTTTCAATTCAAGCCGTTTCGCAACCACCGCTGGGACGCGTTCCAAACAGTAAACGACCTGGGTATACATTGGGTGCTCGACCCAGAGCGTGCCGTCCTGGTCGAAGGTGGCGATGCGTTGCGGTATCGGCACGAATTTTGGACTCCCTTGCTCGGTAGTGGCCGTCACGAAATCGATGATGGCCTTTCTCGCAGGCCCTTCGTTCCAGGAGGGCAAAGGATCCGCGTTTGCCGACGTCCGCAAATATCTCGCTGCGAATCCAAAGTCGGCGGACCGTTCGAAGCCAAGTTTCCGACTATCCTGTGCCGAACATGGGGAGAATCCGATGAAACTCCAGGCAATTGTCGAAAGGAATGCTAGGTGGAGTTTACTCACCATTATTCTCCTGAAGAATTTGAATGCATACGGCGGCCCAGCCGCCATATGCCGACGCCGTATGTGACGTTCGTTGCCATTTCATTCGGCTAATGAACACCTGGTTCGAGCGCCCTGATTTTAGCGTGTCTTCCATTCACGGCGTAGCTGGCCGAACTGATCGACCGCGATCAATTCGGTGGCCGTGATCGAGCGTATGCGATACGAGAAGACCTGATTTCGAGAATCTTTGTCGGTCGAGGCGGTGACCGTGCAGATCACAACACCTTCCGCGAGTTTCCAGTTGCCGCTCGACGTGACATCCTCATTGAACAGCTTGCCAAATTTTTTGGTATAGCTTCGTCGGGAACTGAATGTACCGTCGGAGTTCAACGTGAACATCGTCAGCCAATCTTCATTCTTATGGCCCCAGGTGCCAGGCAATGTCTTGCGCAGTTCTTCATCTCTGGTCGCAACCGGCGGCATCTCCTTGGGTTGCGGATCAGAATTTTTGTCGGTCGCTTTGACACGCTTCAACGTAAGAAGAATCTGAGGCTCGCCCTTTCTCGCGGTGAAATCGGTTGGC
>JAIOQJ010000103.1 GCA_021413475.1 Planctomycetota bacterium
GACTCCCACCGGTTCCCCGTGGTGGTCGACACCAGAAAATCAGCAACTCGCCCAGACCCGCATCAAGATCTACCAGTGCCCGGGCGACAATGTCTACGAAGTCTACTCGAATCCGAGCGGCCAGATTTACATTACCGGATTCGATTACAAAACTCCCCCTTCGATGACGTATACGTACACATCGCGATTTTTGTCGGCCACGTCGCCTCAGTTCGGTTTGACCAACTACGTCGGCGTCTCAGGAAAAAACGGGAAATACAACACGCAATTCCAGGGTGTCCTCGCCAATCAGACGACGGTGAAGCTCGATAGCATCACCGGCGGCGACGGATCCAGTTCCACCCTGATGTTCGGGGAGACGCTCAACTCAAGCTACGGTTCGCCTCGCAACGCCGGCCTTACGTGGATCGGTTACGGCAGCTTTCCCACCGCTTACGGCATTCCCGCTCCCAAGAACGTCGTCTACGGCGACTGGAGCAGCAACCATCCCGGCGGGGTCAATTTCGTTTTCTGCGACGGTTCCGCGAAAACTTTGCGGCGAACGGATGCCACGACTCTCCCCATCTTCCAGGCCGCCAGTGGTTATGCCGATGGCCAGTCACCCGACTGGAACCTGCTTTACGACTGATGCCTGCCCCACCCAGGACCTCACCATGCGAAGCATTCTTATCAGTGGCCTCTTGATCGCGTTCGCGATGACCGGTTGCAAGAGCAAATCGACGACCCCGGACGTATCAGACAAGCCCACAGTCACCGTGGGCGAAGTTCCCCTCGCCCAACCAGGCGATCAATCTCACCCCATCGGCGGCCGCGACCGGGCACCGATGGACTTGTCGAACTGATCACCCGACGATTCGGCCGTGTGCTGAAGCACGTGCCACCATGCTCGCCTCGACGCCTGGTGCGAATCGAGTCTGGACGCGAGTTTCGATCCACGCGGCATGCTTTTCATCGCTCGCCAGAGCAAAGACCGTCGGCCCCCACGAGCTCTGGCCGACGCCGCGAACCCCGTTTTGCCGCATGAACGCGACGAGGTCCGCCACTTCCGCTCCCGCGTAAACCCCTCCCTGCTGATCCCGAAATCCCTCGCCGGCGCGGGCGTTGAACTCAAATAGAGCATCCCCGAACGTATCGATATCCACGGATGCGACGGCAGGGAGCAAACCCGTGACGGCGAGCCGGCGTAATTCATCGGTCGGATTGTTCCGCGTCAGTTTTTCGAAAGCGAGAAGTTCCCGCCGGCCATACCAGCGCGCCTCGCAATGTGGCCGTAGCAAGACGATTCGCCAGTCGGCCGGGAAATCGCGATGTTCCACGAGCGGGGAAATCTCTTCGCCGGGCATTTTACCTTGCTCGAAAATCAGACCACCGCGTTCGAACCCATGCACGCCGATGGCCGAGCGCCGACCGCGGCCGACGCGCCGAGCCAATTCCGGCGACGACCAATCCCGATGGCTCGTTTCGATGGCGATTGCCTGAGCGACGGCCAGGGCCAGCGCGGTCCCGCTGCCGAGTCCGGCATGTTCTTCGGGCATTTGCTCGACCACGATCTGAAACGGGATTTGCTCCGCAGGGGTGAGCGATGAAGAGAACGTTCGCGCAAAGTCGAGCGCCCGCGCGGAATTCGAGGACCATTCCGCCGCGGCTTCGACAAACAAGGCTACGCTCGGCGAATCGATCATCAGGCCGACGCCGCCGAATTGCCTTTGCCGTTCGTCGCCGGGAATTGGAAGCGACAGCAGCCCGAAGTGCAAGCGGGCCGGCGCGACGACGCGGGTCATCGTCGCCCCCAATCGTCGCGGACCTGATCCAGGTGAACCCGCAAGTAGTCGAAGGCTTCGAACTCCGATGGGCCGCCGGTCTTTTCGACGATCACGCGAAGCTTGGCGAAGTCCGCCTCGACTTCTTCGATAGGCAAAATGTGCAGACGCGTCGAGAGAATCGCCGCCTCGAGCACCGCATGCTTGGCGCGGTTGAAGCCCCAGAAATCTCGAAGCGTTCCGGAGTGGATGATCTCGGCTTCGATGTGAACACGCTCCCCCGAGTCGTCGAGCGTGCGAACGACAAACTCCCCGAAGCGGCACGCATCCACGAGAACGAATCCGTGAATCTTCTCGGCGGGCCGAGAGGCCGGCGCCGGCGCTTCACCGAGGGCTGCCTTCGCCATCAGCAGAACATCGTCGGTGACATGCAACACGCCTTCGCGTGTCCGTTTCAGATTCTGGAACGTGTGTGAAGTGGGGAAAGGCCGCAGCAGCAACCGTTTGCCATCCGGGCTAACCCGCGGCCCCATCGGTGCCAGATGCATCGCTCCATCGGGATCGACCGTTGTGACCAGGCCTTCGAGGATCGGTTGGGGAATGTGCATGAAAAACGAAACCAGACCTGTGAGCACAGAAAATGACTTGCATCCAAACGGAATTAAGTGCCTCAGTTTCGAAATCGCCCCGCAAATCGAAAACACCAGTCGCCCCACCACACACAAATGGTAACGATTAGCAATAGTGAAGCGGCGCAACCAAACCCAGTATGAAATTCGAGCCGTTCAGACGGAATGTTCGTTGTTTGGCAGGCTACCAGGCTCGCAATAAACGCAACTGCAATTCCGATCGCTGCCGGTAACAGGTATGCAGGGAGTCCAATCGGTCCATCCTTGGACAAGTTGTCACCGAGCCAAGTCACC
This sequence comes from Planctomycetota bacterium, assembly GCA_021413475.1. Lineage (GTDB taxonomy): Bacteria > Planctomycetota > Planctomycetia > Gemmatales > Gemmataceae > JAIOQJ01. The sequence goes on from JAIOQJ010000103.1 coordinate 2,684, forward strand.
GCAAATAATGGTGTGGTCGTAATTACGGCGGCAATGACAAACCCGCCCGCATCTTCCCAAGTCGGCTTCTTCACGGCTTTTAACCTCCGCCGAGCTCGGACCATACAAGGTGTTGCTATCGACAAAGAACCGCTTGCAGCTTCGCGCTCGCTCTCCCATCAAGAAAGTTCGCATTTTGGGGAGAGCGAGCGCAAAGCCGCAAGCGGCTAACTCAATCCTGAATCGGCATCATCAACTCGACCTTTTTCCCTTGCCTCAAGACGGTCACGGGGACCTTCGCGCCGGCTTTGTGGTTGTTCACGGTGTAGGACATCAGGTCGCCTTCGCGCTTGAAATCGCTCTTGCCGTCAAAGGCGATCACGACATCGCCCATCTGGAATCCGGCATTCTTGGCGGCAGCATGTGGGCCATACGCACCGACGCGGAAGACACGCAGGGCCATCGCGTTTTCCGGCAATTCCAATTTCTTCCTTTCCTCGACGTTAATCGATTCGAGCATCAATCCCCCAAGTGCCATGCGCCGCATCGGCCAACTCGAGGCTCGCCAAGAAATGTCGTCGAGCTTTCGCCAGCCTTTGTCTAGGACCAACGTCAAATCGACCACTTTCTCACCGCGTTTGACGACGGCCTTGATCGACGCCCCATCGCCTGACGTCTGATGCAAGACCCACTGCACGTCCGCCATCGACAGCAACGGCTGACCAGACAGCGATTGGATCTCGTCGCCCTTCTGGAAGCCCGCTTTCTCGGCCAGGGAGTCTTTTTCGATTTGCTGCACGGTGGCCTTTTCTTTCGGATCGAGGATCAACCCGAGCGACTTGGGGTGCGGGTACGGATGAAGAATGTGTTCGGGGATTGGCTTTTGCTGGGAGCGATAGTGCACTCGTTGTGCATCGCCGACCTGATGGCAATGGATGCAACTCATCCCGACGGCACCCGTGAAATCGAGCTTGTCGCTGTATTTTCCCTTGAGGCTGGCGAATTTCTCGGGCGATGCCACTTCCTGGGGAAGGCGGCAAATGATTGATCGTAGTCGTACTGGAACAACGATAGATCGAGTCCGTTGGTCGAAACGATCCGGACGCAAACGAATTTCTCGAGGAGTGGACGCACACGGGGATCGGTGTTCACCAGATCGTCGTCGAGTTTGACGCACTCCTTGCACGGCACGCAGCGCAAGACCACCGCGAGTGGCTTACCGCTCTTCTTGGCCTCGGCAAAACCTTTTGCCAGGTCGTTGTAGATCCAGAAGCCATCTTCTTCAATCTTCATACGATCCTTGAGGACTTTCTGATCTTGGGTCTGCGCGGCCAGCAGGCCGCTCCAGATCAGGCAGGTGCAAAGCGAGAGGATGGATACACGGGTCATGATGCATTCCCTTTGGGGTTTAGGTGAGACTTTCAGGCCCAGGTTTGTGCGGGATATCGTATGCACCTGAACGAGTTGGGACATCATTCAAACAATCCGAAAATCGAATGGGCGGGGAATTCGTCGAATAGGCAGAGGCTCGCCAATCGAATCCTGCATACGGTGTTGAGTATCGACCCCGCGCTTGCCACAATAGAGAGTAGGCCGCTGACGACACGGGCGATCGTCAAACGTGTTCATCTTCTCCTCGGATGAACTTCGGCTCAAAGGGTATCGAGGTCAGCGGCATGGCATCGCAGCCACATGGTCCACACGAGCCCGCGACGGAACCGGACGTCCCGCGGGTCGTTACGTCGCCGACGATCGATCCGACGGAACTGATACTCGACGGACCGGAAACGGCCAAGGATGATGCTTCCACCCTAACGCCCGAGACGCCGGCCGAGCCATTGCCCGTGACGGTGGATTATTATCCAAGGCAACTCTCTTCGCAATCTTCTTCCTCCGACGATCCTTTGCTGACTGTTACCGATTTTCCCAAATCCGCATCGGGATCACGGCAAAGTTTGCCGCTTGGTCCCGGCACCGGCGCGGCGATTCGTCACTCCGTCCCCGGCTACGAAATCCTGCGTGAAATCGGCCGCGGCGGCATGGGGGTGGTCTATCAAGCCCGCCAGAAGGGGCTGAACCGGCTGGTCGCGTTGAAGATGATCCTTTCCGGCGACCATGCCGGCGAAGGGGAGCGTGAACGATTTAGCCGCGAGGCCGAGTCGGTCGCGGCCTTGCAGCATCCGAACATCGTGCAGATTTTCGAGATTGGCGAGGTCGAAGGCCGGCCGTATCTGGCGTTCGAGTTTATCGATGGCGGCAGCCTTGGGCAGCATCTGGCGGGAAACCCCTGGCCTTCGCGCGACTCGGCCGCCCTCGTCGAGATCCTGGCGCAAGCGATGCAATTCGCCCACGATCGCGGCATCGTTCATCGGGATCTGAAGCCGGGGAACATTCTCCTCTCCAAGGCGGAGAATATCGTTCGAAAGTCGGAAAAGTCCTCGGCGTCCGGGCAGGGGAAGATCGACGATTCGTCTGCTTCCACCACGCGTCTCTTGGCTTTGGCCCTTCCGAAGATCATGGATTTCGGCCTCGCCAAGCGGGTCGAGCGTGAATCGGATTGGACTTCATCCGGGGAGCTTGTCCCCGCACCCGGCGGGCAGACGCGGACGGGGGCCGTGATGGGCACCCCCAGCTACATCGCTCCCGAGCAGGCTGCCGGCAAGAACCGCGACGTCGGGCCCCTGGTCGATGTTTATGCCTTGGGTGCGATCCTTTACGAACTTCTCACGGGTCGGCCTCCGTTCCGCGGCGAATCGGCCCTCGATACGGTCTTGCAGGTGATGTCCGAGGAACCGGTTTCACCACGGCGTTTGCAACCAAAAGTGCCCCGCGATCTCGAAACGATCTGCCTGACGTGCCTGCAAAAGACACCCGCCAAGCGTTACCAGTCGGCTCAGGAATTAGCCGACGACTTGCGGCGATTTCTCAATCATGAACCGATCGCCGCTCGGCCGATTGGATCGTGGGAGAGGCTCGTCAAATGGGCGAAGCGCCACCCGGCCATCGCCACCTCGCTATTCATTAGCATTTTCGCGCTCGTCACGTTGCTATCGATCAGTTTCTACTTCAACCTCGAAATGCGTCAATCGGCCGACGAAAAAGAGATCGAGGCGAATAAGGCACGCGAGGCGCAGGCGGCCGCGGAAAAGTCGTCACGCGACAAGGACGAACAGACTCGTATCGCCACGGAACGCCTCAAGGAGATTGAGAAATCGCGAAAGGATCTGGAAACCGAGCACCAGAATTCCTTGAAGCGCGAAGAGCAAGTGAAACGTTCCGCGTACGCGCTCGCACTCAACCGAGCCATGGCCCTTGTGGAACGCGACCCATCACGGGCCGCCCTGCTGCTCGACAAGAAGGAAGAATGCCCCTTCGAATTCCGCGATTTCACCTGGCACTATTTGCGTGCAATGTGCCGGGTCGATCAGAGTTTTCTCGCTGGGCATACCAAGCCGATTACCCAGATCGTCTACTCGACGGATGGTTCAAGAATCGCCACGTCCAGTTGGGATGGGACGATCCGAATTTGGAATGCCAAGACGCATCAAGCGATCGCGATCTTGCGTGGGCATCGCAATTACGTTCGCTCCGTCGCCTTCTCGGTTGACGGCCGCACGCTGGCCAGCGTGGGGAACGAGCAAATCGTCAATTTCTGGGATGTACCGCCTCGCTTGCCCGATGTACCCGATGGTACGCCTCCCCCCGTAATCCGACCTTGGTCCAGCCTGGATGCCGGCGATCTGGAAACCATCGCCATCTCTCCGGATGGCAAGCTCGCCGCGGCCGGCGGACACGATGGCAAGCTTCGTTTCTTTACCATTCCGGCGCTTCCACACGTCCCTTTGATGACTCTCGTGGGTGGCACGGCCTCGTTTCTCGCTCATGTCCCTGGTGGGGGCCTTACTCACGACCTTGGCCCCGCGATCCCGTTTATCGCCAAGTCGCAGCCCGACGATGTTCTCACGGGCCACAAGGACTTGATTTCCGCTCTCGTCTGGACGAAAGACGGTCTTTACACGGGTGGCCGTGATGGCTCCGTTCGCCGCTGGAATCCGGGGGAGAAGCTCGAAGGGGAAATCGTTGCCTTCAATCAGAACTCGGAGGCCATCCTCAGTCTCGACGTTTCCCCAGGCGGAGAAATGCTCGCCACGGCCGGCACTTCCTCTGACGACGCGTCGATCAAAGTCTGGAGCCTGCGGCAAGGGAATGAGATCGCACGGTTGCGAGGCCACACGCGGCCGGTACATGCGATCCATTTCAGCCCCGATGGCAAGCTGCTCGCCAGTGGCAGCCAGGACGGCACCGTGCGGCTCTGGGAGCCAATATCGGGGCAAGAACGGAGCGTCTATCGCGGTCACAAGGGCGCGGTGCGGAGCGTCGTCTTTTCCCCCGATCAGCGGACACTCGCCAGCGGCGGTCTCGAAACCACGGTACGTTTCTGGTCGCTGGCCGCCTCGACGGAACAGACTCTGGAACTCGAAGCGAAGATTCCCTTTCCCGTGGCGGCGATTAGCTCGGACGGTCGAGTGCTGGCGGTCGTCGAGCGCGGCAATTCGGTCAAAGTTTGGCTGCGTGGCGCGGCGGGATTTTCCACCGCAAGCGCCCATACGCTTCGTGGGGCTCCTGGAAGGATCACCGCTCTGAGCGTGTGTCCAAATGGTAACGCGGTGGCCAGTATTTCCGATGGAGGATCGATCACGGTCTGGACGCTTCCCGTCGGTATGGCGAAAATCGCGCCCGATTCACTGAAGCCGCGTGTTTTCAAGGCGGAAGGGGAGTTGTTCTACGTCGCGATTCATGGGGCATTCCTGGCCGCCGCGGGGAAAAAAGGGGTCCAAGTTTGGAACCTGGAAACACGAAAACTAGTGCTCCAGCCGCCGAGTGCTGACATCCGAGCCGCTGCCTTCACGCCTGATGGTAGAAAACTCGTGACGAGCAGCGGCCGTTCCTTACAAGTCTGGGACATCGAATCGGGCCGTGAGGAATGCAAGATGCCCTTCGGCCATATCCGGGAGGATATCACGTTCGTGGCAGTCGGCCCCAAAATGGAAGATCTCGAACTCGGACATCAACCGCAGAACTGGACAGTCGTAACGACTGACGTCACTGGCACTTGTTGGGTCTGGCTGCTTTATCCCACCAAGGCATCACCAGATCGTCGCCCAAACACCACCACCGCGATGACACTCGATCATCGCGCAATCCTGACCGGCCATGCCGAACCGGTGACGAGCGTGTCGTTCGCCCCCGATGGCAAGACGATCGCCACCACTAGCGAAGACCGCACGATCCGTCTCTGGGACCCCGTCACCGGTCGCGAACGAGCGGTTCTGACAACGCACACCGACGCGGTTCTCATTTCGGCTTTTCTGCCCGAAACCGCCGGCTTAATCACCGCCGGCCGCGAAGGGACGCTCAAAACGTGGCTCGCGCCGCGGTGAGCCGGCACGCAAGATTTGAAGTTGCACTTTTTTTATTTCGTATCCAGGGTTTTGATTCCGCGACTGAAAGGCCAGGGCTTCCGAGGTGAGCGTGGTGTGGTGAATCACCCGTGACGGTGTTGTGTACTGGGACTATTTCTGAACGGCGCTAGAAGTCGCCGCTACGGCGTACCCAGCTTCTTTCCCTTTTCCGTCGGCAACGTCGGCAAATCTCGCTGGCGTTTCTCGAAACTCTGCGATGTTTGCGGAGGAGCGGTTGCCTGTTCCTTTTTGCTTGAACAGGCGGCCACCAGGAAAATCAGCAATGCCGCGATTCGCATCGTCAATGGCTTCCCTTCAATAATCCAGATCCACTTCCCCGCCCGCGCGAGTGCCGAGGGCCGGCAAAACTTTGTCGGCAGCATGGGTCAGGAATTTGACGGAGCCGTCGGCGAACAGGAAATTCCCGCCGCCGTTGTGCATGCTCCAGTAGTGCGTCTGGTTGCAGTTATCCTGAATAGTTCCTGGTCGTAAGCCAATACTGGTTGTGGGGCAGCCGATCGATGAAGCGTAAGCCGAGCCGCGTGTCACCATCGTGACATCGCCAACTCCTGTCTGTCCCACGAATGGATCGATATACCCGGCACCGGCGAACCACCAGCCGAACCAGAAGTCCTTGCTCGGCGGCCGTTCGCCGACCATGAGCGTATTGGAAGCCCCATCGGAAATCTGGCTGATTTTCACCTGCGAATTGTGAAAGAGGATGCCGTCGGCACTGGCCGCATCGGTTCCCGCGTTCCCCAGGACGGCCGTGAAAGCGATGGTCAAACCATAAGCGTCCGTCGTTACCAGTGTCCGAGGATCCGCGGCGCAAGACCACACCTTGACCAGCGTGCCGAACCCTGGATTTTGCGGGTAACCCCAGACATAGTTACTGACCGTGCTGCCATGCTTCTCCGCTATATTCCAGGTGTTTTGCTGGTCGATGTACGGCAACAACATCGCCATCCAGCTCCAATAAAAATAAGCGTCGCCCCCTTGATGGACGCCTTCCGGAAATGAACCTTTTGCTTCGTGGTAATGATGGAGTGCCACACCCATCTGCCTGAGATTGTTCCGGCACTGCATTCGTACCCCGGCAACGCGAACCTGCTGCACGGCAGGAAGGAGGAGGCCAAGCAGAATAGCGAGAATGGCGATGACGACAAGCAGTTCAACGAGCGAGAACCCGGTTCGCGATCGCCGTGCATGCACCGACCGGCGCATGGCGTGTTTCCACGAATTGGCGATCAGGAATGNNACCATGAGCCGATCAGTCTGAGATGAACGCGAGCCACGAATTGACTTGGATATTGAATACTACCTCAGGAACGTGATGCCAGCAACCCTTAATCTCGATTGGCGAGCCAGGTTGCGCTACTTGGCTCGCCCATCACTCAACCGCCCCAAGACCCACGCCATCGAGCAATGCCGTCTCCATCGTGCCGTCGGTGACGTTGAAAATTCCGGGAAAACGAGCCACCCACGGCGTATTCGCGGCGGGGCAATACTGGCGCGAGTTCGCTTCGATGGCCGCGATGCCGGGGATATGGGCGGCCAGGCTGGCCGATTGCAACAGCGACGCCCCCGGACAGGTGAGATCTTGTACGCAGAGGAACATGCCATCTTTCTTGGCGGCGGCGGCCATCAGCAAGCTTTGGCTTTGGCCTTTGCAGGCCTTCAGGGCCGCACCGGTGTAACCCATTTCCTTCGCCAGCCGTAAAGATTCGAGATCGAGCAGCGATTCGTCGATGACCACCGGTCGTAATTTCGAGGCCTCGTGCATGACGTTGGCCCGGTCCGCCTTCAGATCGCGTTTGGTCGGTTGTTCGATGTACTGGATCTTCTCGAAACCGGCCGGTATGCGTTCCTTGATCGTCCGCAGGAACTCGAGCAGATAGGCGACGTTCGCGCATTTCTCGTTGAAATCGAGCGAATAGTGCCATTTGGCCACACCGCGTTTTTTCTGCTCGATCTCGGCGACAGCGTTGACGCCGATCACGCGCTCGACATCCCAGCCCAGGTCGTCGCCGTTGAGCTTGATCTTCAGATGCGTCAAGCCGTTGAACGGGATCCACTCAGCGAGCGTCTCGGGTAGGCCGTCGCCGATCGGTTTGACGACCTCGGCGGCCGTCAAAGGATCGAGGGCCCCGACCAGATGATAAAGCGGCATCCGCGCCTTGGCCTTCTTGTCGACATAGCGATCGAGCCGATCGCCTTTGAAGCCCTCGCCGAGGTAATGGCCCAGGTCGTGCGACATGAACTCGGGCCCATAAGTCGAGAAGCAATTCAGGCCGTGGACTTTGCCGAAGGCATCGTGCAACGCCGCATCGAAGGGGCTAGCGGCGAGAAGCGTGCAGAGCGGCGGGATCGGGTCGGCCAGGGCGAGCCGTTGCGACTCCTCCGCGGCCACACGATGGAAGACGGGTTCCAGTGCGTGAGCGATGTCGATCGGATGGCCGAATTCGTGATAATCCTTCATGATGGCGGCCACACGGTCGATCACCACTCGCAACGCGGCCAAGGTTCCTTCGTAACCCATTTTCTTCGAAGGATAAGCCCAGACATTGCCGAGTGTCATCGAACCGAAACCGCGCGCGGTCTTCCCCGAACGCGTCTCGACCAGACTATGCACGTTCACGATCGTGGCCCGATCGAGCGCGACGCCGCCGAACTTGATCGGCGTGCGATACAGGTGGTCTTCGGATTCGAAACGAATTTCGCGGATGCGGATGTCGGTGGGTTTCATCGCGGTGTTCCGTGGTATTTGCCAGCCGCTTGCGGCGGAGCGCTCGCTCAGGTAAGACACTCATTAGATTCGAAAGACCGAGCGTATTGTCAACGGACAAATTCATGACCCCGGACTGGCAGCTTCCCCCTGGCGTCGATCGTGGCCTCTGGGATTACGTGCACAACGAGCCAATGGTGCGGGCCTACGACGATTCCCTGGCCGGGACGCCGTTGTTGCGCGACGATCTCCGCTTCACCGAACGACACTTCCCGAAACCCGGCACGCTGATCGATCTCGGCTGCGGCACCGGCCGATTGCTGCTTCCCTTCGCGGCCAAAGGGTTTGAGTGCGTCGGCGTCGATCTCTCGGAGGCGATGCTGGCTGTCGTCGCGGAAAAGGCCCGCGAAGCGGGGCTGGCCATCGCGTGTCAAAAAGCGAACCTCGTCGAACTCGACGACATCGCACCAGCCAGTTTCGACTACGCGGCCTGCCTGTTCAGCACGCTCGGCATGATCCGTGGGGAAGCAAACCGCCGACAGTTTCTCGGTCACGTTCGCCGGATTCTGAAGCCGGGCGGCACCTTCGTGCTGCACGTTCACAACCGCCGATTTCATCTTGGATTCGGGTTGGGGAAGAAGGGCAAAGAACCGGGTGATCGCACCATGCCGCAAGCCCGCGGCGGGGCCGAGTTGACGCTGCATCACTTCACGCTCGCGGAGATTCGGAACGAGTTGGAGACGGCAGGTTTCACATTGAAGGAAGTGCAAGCCGTCAGCGTGGCGGGGGATTTGAAGTGGCCGTGGTGTTTCGGAAGCGTGCGGGCGTATGGGTATTTGATTGCGGCAATGTGAGGTTCAACATTGTACTCCTCACGCGGAGCGTGAGGAGTACGCTCGTCAATACTCCGGATTGATGATCGACTGTAACACCTCATCCGGCGCGGCGGCGTACGCCTGCGGTTCAAGCGTTGAACTCGCGCGGCCTTGCGTGAGGCTGCGCATCTTGTCGGCGTAGTCGAACATCTTGGCGAGCGGCACGTGGGCTTCGATTTCCGAGTAGCGGCCGTTCGACTCTGATCGTTCGATCGTCGCGCGGCGTGATGTGAGGTCAGAGATCACGTTGCCGAGGAACTCGTCGGGAACCGCGACGACCAGCTTCATGATCGGTTCGAGCAGGACGATGTTGTCCTTGAGTGCCCTGGTCACCGCATCGTTCGCGGCCACTTCGAAGGCAACTTCGTTCGAACGCTCCGGATCGGTGGTCAGCGACACAATGTTCGCCTGCACGTCGAGTACCGGAAAGCCTAGTTCGCCCGACTGCAACGACGATTTCAAGCCACGCTCGGCGGCCGCCACGAAGAGCGGATTGGCGTCGCCCGGTTTGATTCGGCTCGTGACCGTCACCGGTTGTTCGGACTTGCGATTGGAAAACTCGACCTTCATGCGAGCGAACAGCGACGTCGCGCCAAACTGGCGATCGCATTCGCCGTCGATGGTCACAGGGTGCTTCAGCGTTTCGCGGTAACTTACGCGCGGCTTGCCGACGCGGACTTTCAGACGGAAGTCGCGCTCCATGCGGTGGCGTTTCACTTCGAGATGCAGCGTCCCCATGCCGCTCATCAGCAACTGGCCGGTCTCCTTGTCCTGCTTGCAGATGAACGTTGGGTCCTCGCGTTCGAGCTTCTTGAGCGTATCGTGGAGCTTGTCCTTATCCGCTGACGACTCGGGCTCGATCGACTGGCTGATCACCGTCTCGGCGAAGGTGATCGATTCGAGCATGATCGGATGCTGCGTCTCGCAGAGCGTGTCGCCCGTGATCGAATCCTTGAGGCCGACCGTGGCGACGATATCGCCGGCGTAGGCCTCGGGGAGTTCGTCGCGCTGCGACGGGTCGGCATGCACATGGAAGAGCTTCCCGAGCACTTCCTTGGCGTCGCGGCCGGGGTTCGACACCCGGCTGCCGGTCTTCACGGTGCCGGAGTAGATTCGGATGTAAAACAAATCGCCCGTCGTCTGGGCGATCATCTTGAATACCAGCCCGCAGAACGGTTCCTTCACGTCCGGCTTGCGCTTTTCCTCTTTGCCTTCCTTGCGGGGATTGGTTCCGGTGACGGGCGGCCGATCGAGCGGGCTCGGCAAGTAGTACGTCACGGCATCGAGAAGAGGTTGGATACCGATGTGTTCGCGGCCCGAGCCGGCGAGCACTGGTTGAATCAAGCGCTTGATCGTCTGCTCGCGGATGAGCGCCCGTACATCATCGAGTTTGACTTCTTGACCTTCAAGATAGGCGGTGGTGATGCGGTCTTTCTCGTCGTGGCTGGTCAGGACGTCGAAGAGCTCTTCGCGATATTTTTGTGCCTCTTCGAGATTCTCGGCAGGGATTTCTTCGGTTCGGAAGGTCTTACCGTGGTCGGCCGACTCGAAGAAGAGGGCCTTCATCGCCAGGAGATCGATGATTCCCTTGAAGGGAGTCGAGCTGTCCTTCGGCGAGCCGCTGCCAATCGGGATGGTGAGCGGGATGGGGGTTCCATCGAGGCGGTCGCGAATCTGGGCCAGGCAGTTGGCGAAATTGGCACCGACCACGTCCATCTTGTTGATGAATGCGAAACGCGGCACGGAGTATTTGTTGGCCTGCCGCCAGACGGTTTCCGATTGGGCCTCGACGCCTTTCTGGGCATCGAAGACGCAGACGCAGCCGTCGAGCACGCGCAAGCTGCGTTCGACTTCCGCGGTGAAATCGACGTGCCCAGGAGTATCGATGAGATTGAGCGTATGCCCGAGCCACTTCAGCGGAACGCAGGCGCTGTAGATCGTGATGCCGCGTTCTTGCTCCTCAGGGTCGAAGTCGGTTTCGGTGGTCCCCTCGTCCACGCCGCCGAGCTTGTGCTTGGCACCGGCGTAGTACAGAAGATGCTCGGTCGTCGTCGTTTTGCCGGCGTCGATGTGCGCGATGATGCCGATGTTGCGGACGAGCTTCAGATCGTAATCGGATTTCGCGGCCATTTCCAAATCCTATAATAACCACAGAGACACAGAGGCACAGAGAAAACAAAGGCAGAGAAGAGTTACCGATTAGTAGGTCGCTAGCGACACCTCCTAATTGTACTCTCTGTCTTCGTTTTCTCTGTGCCTCTGTGTCTCTGTGGTTAGAAATTTCCGCTTGCTTACCAGGCGAAATGCGAGAACGCCTTGTTGGCGTCGGCCATCTTGATGGTCTGCTCGCGTTTGCTCATGGCTTCACCTTCACGGCGGAAGGCGGCCATCAGTTCGTCGGCCAGGCGCAGGAACATCGGCCGGCCGGCCTTGCTCCGCGAGGCACCGATCAGCCAGCGGATCGACAGCGATTGCTGCCGTTCGCGCTTCACCTGCATGGGTACCTGATAGTTAGCACCACCGACGCGGCGGGAACGCACTTCGACCATCGGCTTGACATTCTCCACCGCCTGGGTGAAGACTTCAAGCGGATCGACGTCCGGGATGCGCTTCTTGATCTGGTCCATCGCCCCGTAGAAAATGCGGGTGGCGGTCGCCTTCTTCCCGTCCCACATCAAGCAGTTGATGAACTTGCTGACGAGGAGCGAGTTGAAACGGCCATCGGCCTTCATGTGCGTGTAGCTGGCAGTTCGATTTTTAGCCATATTTGAGTCTCAGCTTGGCGGTCCGCGATCGGGCGGACGGCTCGTGCTTATTTGCCTTCCAGTTTGGTGCCGTACTTCGACCGGGCCTGTTTGCGGTCGGAAACGCCCTGCGAGTCGAGGACGCCGCGGACGATATGGTAGCGAACGCCGGGAAGATCGCGGACACGGCCGCCACGCACCAGAACAATCGAATGCTCTTGGAGGTTGTGACCTTCACCCGGAATGTAAGCGGTCACTTCGATACCGTTCGAAAGACGCACACGGGCCACCTTGCGGAGGGCCGAGTTCGGCTTCTTCGGGGTCATCGTCTTGACCTGCAAGCAGACCCCGCGTTTTTGCGGGCAGCCTTGCATGGCGGGGTGTTTCGGTTTCGACCGTTGCGGCGAGCGCGGCTTGCGTACCAGCTGGTTAATCGTCGGCATTGGCTATCACGTCTCCGTTACAAACCACCCCCGGTGAAACGAGGGAGTTAGATATTTTGGTGGAACGCCAGCCTTTCGACCAGAGGCAGGCAATCATTTTTTTCGAGTTAATTCCGCGCGCACTTCCCCGCAAACCCTTCGAGGAGCGGTGGGACGGCGTTTTCGATCAATTCTTGTTCTCCGGCACCTGTTTCTCAAACGCCGGCGCGGGAATGGGGCCGACACCGCCGATTCCTCCCGGGAGCAGCAAGCCGGGGTTGCCGACGCCAGCTCCGACGCCGGGCAAACCCGGGTTCGGCACCAGGCTGTCGGAGTCTTTCAGCTTGTTGGCCCGGTCTTCCGTGGTGACGAAGATAACGTTCCCCATGCGGGCGGGCTTGAGGCCTGCCATTTCGCACATCAGGCGAACGACTGCTTCGAACGGGACATCCTCCACGGCCAATGTCACTAGCGACTCGGCCGACTTGTTCTTGAACGTACGCGGATCGATCACCACGTTGATGCCGTTGGCATGGGCCAGATCTTTCAGGGCCTTGTTGAGCGGCACGCTATCGCAATCGACACTGATGCGGTGCTTGAGTTGCTTGTAGATCGCCTGTTCTTCGGTGGTAATAAGGACAGTATCGCCGACGATGGCGAAGGTCAGGCTGAACTGGCCGAGCATTGTCCGCAACCCGCCGCGAAGTTTTACGTCTTTCAATTTTGCCTCGACCATCAACTCGTTCGGCTCGACCCCCATTTGCTGAATCGTTGCCTTGTCGAGCACGAAGTTGATGCGGTATTCCTCGCTCATATGCGCTACGACAGTCGGCAAGTTGCTGCCGGTGTAGTCCAGTGAAACCTTCGAATCGAGCATCTTCCGAATGTGCTCGATCCCCGTTTCATTCTTCACCGGCGGATCGGTCTTGGGATTCGGAGCCGCGAGGGCGAAACTCGACGTGAAAACAATTGCGAGACAGGTTAACAGACGCCGCATTGGATAAACTCCTATCAAGGGCAATTGATGGTCAGGGCATTCTATGTTAACCCGACGCGCTAGCGAGGGATTCGGCTATATCCGAGCCCGAAGCGCTAGCAAGGGCGAAATCCGCCCTTGCTAGCGCTTCGGGCTCGGATGCAATGCAAACTCCGCGTACGACAATCTGTGCGCCGGTTAACGATCAAACGCGCCTCCGCAAATTTCGTTGGCCGCCGTTCACTTCTTCTCCGCCTTCAACTTCGCCGCGTCTTCCTTCGTGGTAACGAGCAACGTATCCGCTTGGCGAACCACGGCCAAGCCGCCCTCCTCCGCCAACGCCGTCACGGCCATATCGAACGTAATGTTGATCAACTTCGCCGAGATCGTCTTCTCAAACTCTTTCTTCGCCAGCGGTGAGAGCTCGATTTTGCGTTCGTACTTCTTTGCGAGATCGGTCAGGGCCTTTTCGAGGAGGGTATCGTCGTAATAGCGAAACACCAAACGGCGAAGCTCCTGGTCGGTCGCGGATCTGAGGTTGAATTGCAGGCGGATGTCTTCGACAGGAAGCAATTCGATCGCATTGCCTCGAATGACGTAACCTCCTTCAAGATACTTGCAAACCGGCTCCAAAACAGATGATAGTTGTGCGCTTTTTAGAGGTTCCGAGAACGTGATGGCGGTTTTCTCACCGTCAAAATACACTTTGTAGGCTCTTGAAAAGGCCTTTCTGTTCAGGTGAATTCGAACGCGATTTTGTTCTCGCCAGTCTATGAGTGGAATTCCGCCAATCGATGAAAGATCCTCCAAAGTGGATAACAATATCGTAAGTGAGATTTCAGACGGGACGAAATCGCCCCAGAGATTCGCGTTGAGCCGCGACGCCAGATAGCGCATTCGCTGTTCAGTAGTCTCTGCGTGGCGAATTCGCTTTTCAACGTTCAGCTTCGCGAAGTCTTCCCTGGTGGTTACTAAAAATTCATCACCGGCACGTACAACCGCGAGATTCGCTTTGTCGGCAATCCTAGTTATTGCCATATTGAACGTCATATTAATCAATCGGGCCGAAATCGGTTTCTGAAGTTCCTTATTTGCCAATGGCGAGATCTCGATTTTCTTCTCGTGCCTCTTGGCTAAATCGTTTAAAGCCTTTTCGAGCGGGATTTCGTTGTAAAAGCGCATCACCAGCAGGCGCAATTCATCGTCGGTCGCGGATTTGAGATTGAATTCCTTGCGTATCTCATCGAGTGGAAGAAGTTCGATTCCATCAGTCCGAACAACATAGCCTCCGTTGATTTGCTGGCATATTTCCTTCAGAACTGCAGATAGCGAAACATTCTTCAAATCCTTCGTGAAAACGATTTCGATTTTTTCACTGTCAAAACGCTCTTTCCTCACTCGTGAAAAAGCTTCTTGATTCAGGCGAATACTTGTGCGAGTTTGTTCCAGGAAACCGATGAGTGGAATTCTTCCTATCGGTTGCGACATATCCCCCAAAAGGGCTAACAGCATTTGAAGATGGAAATCATTCTCGAATGCAAACGTGCGCTCGATTCGTGCATCGAGGCGGGAAGCAAAATAGCGCAGTCGCTGGTCTGATGCCGCCGCGGCTTCTGTTGCCTTCGACGCATGTTCCGCTGTGGTTACCAGGAATGCATCGCCCTGGCGAACAACTGCGAGATTCTCTTTCTGGGCAAGAGTAGTCAAAGCCGTTTCGATCGGAGTATTGACTAGTCGAGCGGTGATGAACTTCTCAGTTTGATTCTTGACAAGCGGCGAGAACTCGATTTTTCGATCGTGGCGGTCGGCGAGGATCTTCAGAGCTTTTTCAAGCGGGATGCCGTCGAAGAATCGATTGACCAGATGGCAAAGATCGCCGTCGGAAATTGTCTTGAGGTTCAATTCCTTGCGAATGTTTTCGAGCGGGAGCACTTCAATACGATCGTCGCGAAGTAGATATCCCGCATTGATTTGACCGCAAGCGTTCACGAGAACTTTCGATAGATGCACGTTCGTCAAATCCGTCTCAATTTCAATCCAGACTTTCTCGACGTCAAAGTCTTTTCCATGAATTGTTTTGAATGCTTCTGCATTTACGCAAACCTTGGTGTAAGTTGTCATCTTCGCTGGGATTAGCGGAATCATGTACCGTGTACGATCGGAGACAATTTCTATCAATAATGGCAATGGGTAGTCCGTGGCGGGCACATCGATCCGTTCATCGAGTTGAAAGGCCATGATCCGCATAGCGCGTTCAGGCGCATCCTCCGCCCGAACCGGCTTTTGCCCTTCAACAAAGAAGACGCAGATAGCCAGCACCAAGAATCGTGACATGTTTGATTCTCCTGCAATCCGCGATTCAATTCCCCTGAAAGTGCTTCACAATCGGCCCCACCATGTCGAACACATACAGGGCTGCCCCCACGTGTGTCGCGTCGAGCCAAATGATTTGCTGTTTGCCGGTCGCCTCCCAGAGGGTCTTGGCCGCCTTCGGCGGCACGACGTCGTCGCGGCTGGCGGCGATCATCAGGAGCTTGCGTTCTTTCAAGAGATCGGCGTAAGTCAACGGGTCGGCGGGGGCGATCATGGTTTTCAGCTTGTCTCGTGTCAAACCGACGACTTGGAGCATCATCAGATACGGTGCGGCCCTCGGGCTTTCGATGAAGGCATCGACCAATCCGCCGCCGCCGAGAAGGAGCACCACCCGATCGAGGCGCGGCTCCATCGCGGCCGTCAGGGCGCTCATGAAACTGCCGAGACTGGTGCCAAGGATGCCGAGCTTCTTGGCGTCGATCTCCGGCCGCGATTCGAGCCACGAGGTCGCACAACGGCAATCGAAGACCGTCTGACGGATGGCCGCCATCGTGTGATCGATATTCGGCGTTAGCAAACGCGGTGCGTTGGGTCCGCGGCGCGGGCCGTAGTATGCCATTTGCACGAATAGAGCCGCAACACCATTCTGCGCCAGGTGCCGGGCGATATTTCGTGATAGGCCCTGATCGCCGCCGAGAATGTCGAGCACGATCACCCCCGGAAACGGGCCTTTCCCCTTGGGCCGGTAGTATTCCGCCCAGACGGTATTGTTCTCGGGGTGCGGCGACTTGACCGACGACGGGAATGTCAGGGTGTAGATCTCGACGTTACTAATCGGCAGATCGCACTTCAGCTTCAATTTGAAATCAAAGGAAAACTCGGCCAATTGATAGCGTTCCGGCAGCTTCTTCTCGTTGGCGCCGGGTTTGAAGGTGATCTTGCCTTCTTCGGGGGAAAGAGCCCAAAGATTAACGGGAGACGCCAGGAACGCCAGCACGACAGGCAGCAACAGGCAACGCATGTACGAAACTCCCGTAGTCGGGTGCGAAGAAATCGACTCCGTATTATGGACGCGAGGGCAAGGGATCGCGAGAGAAAATCGCTCGCACGCGTTCGCTCGCATCCTTCTTAGCCCCGGATGGGGCGTCGGAATGTAGCCACGGGTGGAGCGAAGC